>CALXIU010000095.1 GCA_944388415.1 uncultured Ruthenibacterium sp.
AGGACAAGGCCTGGGAGGCCGAGAACGCCGGCGTCAATACCGTCTATCTGACGGTCGACGACCAGGAGGTCAAGGTCTTTACGAACGGGACCGTCGACGCCTCCAACTTCTTTGATTTCAACGTCCGCGAGTGCGGCATCAACGAGCGCGTCAACTTCACGGAGCTGTGCGCCATCCTCGATGAGACGTCCGATCCCGAGGAGCAGAAGGAGCTGCTGCGCCGCAACCGCGACAGGCTGATCGGCAAGACGGTCTCCGTCGACGACATCTATGCGTCCGTCAACTATCTCAACGGCCTCGGCCACGGCATCGGCACGGTGGACGACATCGACCACCTCGGCAACCGCCGCATCCGCAGCGTGGGCGAGCTGCTGCAGAACCAGTTCCGCATCGGCTTCTCCCGCATGGAGCGCGTCATCCGCGAGCGCATGAGCCTGCAGACGCAGGAGAAGAGCACGGTGATGCCGCAGTCGCTCATCAACATCCGCCCCGTCGTCGCGGCCATCAAGGAGTTCTTCGGCTCGTCTCCGCTGTCTCAGTTCATGGACCAGAACAACCCGCTGGCCGAGCTGACGCACAAGCGCCGCCTCTCCGCGCTGGGCCCGGGCGGCCTGTCGCGTGACCGCGCCGGATTCGAGGTCCGCGACGTCCACTACTCGCACTACGGCCGCATGTGCCCGATCGAGACGCCGGAAGGTCCGAACATCGGCCTGATCTCGTACCTCGCCACGTTCGCGCGTATCAACGAGTACGGCTTCATTGAGGCCCCGTACCGCCGCATCGACAAAGAGCGCGGCGTTGTCACCGATGAGGTCGTCTACATGACGGCCGACGTCGAGGACGAATACATCGTCGCGCAGGCCAACGAGCCGCTCGATGAAGAAGGCCACTTCCTGCGTGAGCGCGTTTCGTGCCGCTACCGCGACGAGATCATCGAGGTTGACCGCGCCCGCGCGGACTTCATGGACGTCTCGCCGAAGATGGTGGTCTCGGTCGCAACGGCCATGATCCCGTTCCTCGAGAACGACGACGCCAACCGCGCCCTCATGGGTTCGAACATGCAGCGTCAGGCCGTGCCTCTGCTCGTCACCGAGCAGCCCATCGTCGCCACCGGCATGGAGTACAAGGCCGCGTGCGACTCCGGCGTCTGCGTGCTCGCGAAGAACGCCGGCGTTGTCGAGCGCGTCACCGCCGACACCATCCGCATCCGCACCGATGAGGGCAAGGTGGACGAGTATGAGCTCATCAAGTTCATGCGCTCCAACCAGGGCACCTGCATCAACCAGCGCCCGATCGTCGACAAGGGCGAGCGCGTCGAGAAACGTCAGGTCATCGCCGACGGTCCCGCCACCAAGAACGGCGAGATCAGCCTCGGCAAAAACGCCCTGATCGGTTTCATGACGTGGGAGGGTTACAACTACGAGGACGCCGTCCTCATCAATGAGAAGATCGTCCGCGAGGACGTCTACACCTCCATCCACATCGAGGAGTATGAGCTCGAGTGCCGCGAGACGAAGCTCGGACACGAGGAGATCACCCGCGATATCCCGAACGTCGGCGAGGAGGCCCTGAAGGACCTCGACGAGAACGGTATCATCCGCATCGGCGCCGAGGTCACGGCGGGCGACATCCTTGTGGGCAAGGTCACGCCGAAGGGCGAGACGGATCTCACCGCTGAGGAGCGCCTGCTGCGCGCCATCTTCGGCGAGAAGGCGCGCGAGGTGCGCGACACTTCGCTGCGCGTGCCGCACGGCGAGTACGGCATCATCGTCGACGTCAAGGAGTTCACCCCCGAAAACTGCGACGAGCTGCAGCCGGGCGTGCTCAAGGTCGTCCGCTGCTACATCGCGCAGAAGCGTAAGATCAGCGTCGGCGACAAGATGGCCGGCCGCCACGGCAACAAGGGCGTCGTGTCCCGCATCCTCCCGCAGGAGGATATGCCCTTCCTCGAGGACGGCACGCCGCTCGACATCGTGCTGAACCCGCTGGGCGTTCCGTCCCGTATGAACATCGGCCAGGTGCTCGAGGTCCATCTCGGCTATGCAGCGAAGGCCCTCGGCTGGAAGGTCATGACGCCCGTCTTCGACGGCGCGCACGAGTCCGACATCCGCGAGATGTTCCGCATGACCGGCCACCGCGAGGACGGCAAGAGCGTCGTCTACGACGGCCGCACGGGCGAGAAGTTCGACAACCCCGTCACCGTCGGCTATATGTACTACCTCAAGCTGCACCACCTTGTCGACGACAAGATCCACGCCCGCTCCACCGGTCCGTACTCACTCGTCACGCAGCAGCCGCTCGGCGGCAAGGCGCAGTTCGGCGGCCAGCGCTTCGGCGAAATGGAGGTCTGGGCGCTGGAGGCGTACGGCGCGGCCTACACCCTGCAGGAGATCCTCACCGTCAAGTCGGACGACGTTGTCGGCCGCGTCAAGACGTACGAGGCCATCGTCAAGGGCCAGCCGGTCCCGCAGCCGGGCATCCCGGAGGCGTTCCGCGTGCTGATGAAGGAGCTCCAGTCCCTGGCGCTCGACGTCCGCGTGCAGGATGCCGACGGCAACGAAGTGGATATCAAGCAGAACTACGACGACGACGACGCAGGTTTCGACGTCTCCGATATGAACATCGGCGACGATGTGATGGTCGAGAGCGATCTCGACGGCGAATACACCATCGAGGATGCCGAACCGGACGACGACGCAGATTTTGATCCGGACGAAAACGACCTCTTCCCGGGCGGGGACCTGTTCGCGGGCCTGGCCGAACTGGACGATTGAGAAGTACCGATCAGAAACTGAGATAAAGAAAGGGTTCGTTTCATGGAGTTTAACGCTTTTGATTCTATCAAGATCGGGCTGGCCTCTCCCGAACAGATCCGCGCATGGAGCTACGGCGAGGTCAAAAAACCCGAGACGATCAACTATCGCACTTTGAAGCCCGAGCGCGACGGCCTGTTCTGCGAGAGCATCTTCGGACCGACGAAGGACTGGGAGTGCCACTGCGGCAAGTACAAGCGCATCCGCTTCAAGGGCAAGATCTGCGAACGCTGCCACGTCGAGGTCACGCGCGCCAAGGTGCGCCGCGAGCGCATGGGCCACATCGAGCTGGCCGCGCCCGTGTCCCACATCTGGTACTTCAAGGGCATCCCGTCCCGCATCGGGCTGATGCTGGACATCAGCCCGCGCCTGCTCGAGAAGGTGCTCTACTTCGCGGCGTATATCGTCACCGACCCCGGTTTCACCCCGCTGGAAGAAAAGCAGCTGCTCAGCGAGAAGGAATACCGCGAGATGCGCGAGCGCTATGAGGATGAGTTCAAGGCGTCCATGGGCGCCGAGGCCATCAAGACGCTCTTGTCGCGCATCAACCTCGAAGAGCTCTCCGCCCAGCTCCACAAGGAGATGGATGAGGCCGGCGGCCAGAAGCGCGCGCGTATTCTGAAGCGCCTTGAGGTCGTCGACGCGTTCCGCACCTCCGGCAACCGCCCGGAGTGGATGATCCTTGACAACATCCCCGTCATCCCGCCCGACATCCGCCCGATGGTGCAGCTGGACGGCGGACGCTTCGCGACGAGCGATCTGAACGATCTGTACCGCCGCGTCATCAACCGCAACAACCGCCTGAAGCGCCTGCTCGAGCTCGGCGCGCCCGACATCATCGTGCGCAACGAGAAGCGCATGCTGCAGGAGGCGGTCGACGCCCTGATCGACAACGGCCGCCGCGGCCGTCCCGTCACGGGCCCGAACAACCGCCCGCTCAAGAGCCTGTCCGACATGCTCAAGGGCAAGCAGGGCCGCTTCCGTCAGAACCTGCTGGGCAAGCGCGTCGACTACTCCGGCCGCTCCGTCATCGTCGTCGGCCCGGAGCTGAAGATGTACCAGTGTGGCCTGCCGAAGGAGATGGCGCTCGAGCTGTTCAAGCCGTTCGTCATGAAGGACCTCGTCGAGAAGGGCCTCGCCAACAACATCAAGTCGGCCCGCAAGAAGGTCGAGCGCGCCTCCACCGAGGTGTGGGACTCGCTCGAGTACGTCATCAAGGGCCACCCCGTCATGCTCAACCGCGCGCCGACGCTGCACCGTCTGGGCATCCAGGCGTTCGAGCCGGTCCTCGTCGAGGGCCGCGCCATCAAGCTGCATCCGCTGGTCTGCACCGCGTTCAACGCGGACTTCGACGGCGACCAGATGGCCGTCCACGTGCCTCTGTCCAAAGAGGCGCAGCGTGAGGCACGCCGCCTGATGCTGGCCTCCGGCAACCTGCTCAAGCCCGCCGACGGCAAGCCTGTCACGGTCCCGACGCAGGACATGGTCCTCGGCAGCTACTATCTGACGATGGTCAACGAGGGCGACAAGGGCGAGGGCAAGGTCTTCCGCGACGAAAACGAGGCCGTCATGGCCTATCAGGAGGGCGTCATCACCCTGCAAGCCAAGATCCGCGTGCGCCGCACGATGGAGATCGACGGCGAGATGCGCAGCCGCATCATCGACACGACGGTCGGCCGCATCATCTTCAACGCCCCGATCCCGCAGGATCTCGGCTACGTCGACCGCTCCATCCCCGAGAACCGCTTCCTCTATGAGGTCGACTTCCTCGTCAACAAGAAGAAGCTCGGCCAGATCATTGACCGCTGCATCCACGTGCACGGCTCGGCCATCACTTCTGAGATGCTCGACCGCATCAAGGCGCAGGGCTACAAGTACTCGACGAAGGGCGCCGTCACGGTCGCCGTCTCCGACGCGGTCATCCCGCCGCAGAAGGCAGAGCTCCTCGCTGACGCCGAGCGCCGCATCTCCGCCGTCACGAAGCAGTACAACAAAGGTCTGATCTCCAACGAGGAGCGCTACAACAGCGTCATCAAGATCTGGTCGAAGACGACCGAGGACGTTGCCAGCGCCCTGCAGGCCAACCTCGACGCGCGCAACCCCATCTTCATGATGGCCGACTCCGGCGCCCGCGGCTCGATGGCGCAGATCCGTCAGCTGGCCGGTATGCGCGGCCTGATCGCGAACACCTCCGGTAAGACGATCGAGATCCCCATCCGCGCGAACTACCGCGAGGGCCTGAACATTCTGGAATACTTCATCGCCGGCAAGGGCGCCCGAAAGGGTCTGGCCGACACGGCGCTGCGCACCGCAGACTCCGGTTACCTGACCCGCCGCCTCGTCGACGTCTCGCAGGACGTCATCATCCGCGAGGAGGACTGCGGCTCCACGCGCGGCATCATGATCTCCGACATCCGCGAGGGCAACGAGATCATCGAGAAGCTCGAGGAGCGCCTGCAGGGCCGCTTCCTCGTCAACGACGTGTATCACCCCGAGACGGGCGAGCTGCTCGTCTCGCACGACAAGATGATGACCGAGGACGACGCGAAGAAGATCGTCGGCGCTGGCATCACCGAAGTCGAGATCCGCAGCGTCCTGTGCTGCGATTCGCGCCACGGCGTGTGCTCTCACTGCTACGGCTCCAACCTTGCCAACGGCCGCCTGGTCGGCGTGGGCGAGGCGGTCGGCATCATCGCCGCCCAGTCCATCGGCGAGCCGGGCACGCAGCTGACGATGCGTACGTTCCACACCGGCGGCATCGCGTCGGCGGAGGACATCACGCAGGGCCTGCCGCGCGTCGAAGAGCTGTTCGAGGCGCGCCGTCCGAAGAATCTCGCCATCATGACCGAGATCGCCGGCACCGCGCACATCGACGACTCGAAGAAAAACCGCCACGTTGTGGTGCAGGGCTTCGACGAGAACAACGCGCCGACGGAGAAGAGCTATCTGATCCCGTTCGGCCAGCGCATCCGCATCTCCGACGGCGACAAGCTGGAGCCGGGCGACATCCTCACCGAGGGCTTCGCCTATCCGCAGGACATTCTGGCCATCAAAGGACCTATCGCCGTTCAGAACTACCTGATCAGCGAGGTCCAGAAGGTCTACCGCCTGCAGGGCGTTGATATCTGCGACAAGCACATCGAGGTCATCGTCCTCCAGATGCTGCGCAAGGTGCGCATCGACCACAGCGGCGACACGTCGCTGATCGTGGGCGCCGTCTACGACAAGTCCGAGCTGCGCAGCGCGAACGACGCGCTGATCGCCGAGAAGGGCGACGAGGCCGACCTCGCCACCGGGCAGTCCATCCTGCTCGGCATCACGAAGGCCTCTCTGGCCACGGACTCCTTCCTGTCCGCCGCCTCCTTCCAGGAGACGACGCGTGTGCTGACCGACGCCGCCATCAAGGGCAAGGTCGACCCGCTGATGGGCCTGAAGGAGAACGTCATCATCGGCAAGCTGATCCCCGCCGGCACGGGCATTCCCGAGGTCGAACAGGCTCTCGCCGCGCTCGACGAGCCGGAAGAGGGCGCGCAGGCCGAGGCCTGACGCACGTTCCGAGATCCCGCATCCCGGCGTCTTGAGAAAGACGCCGGGATTTTTTTGGAAATTTCAGGCGCGCGGAATAACCGCGCCGCCGCCGGGCAAACTTATGTAAGACATGCAAAAAGCAATTGTCAAAACGCTGAAATTTCTGAAAAATTTCTGTTGACATGGCGAATCAATCCGTGTAAAATATAGATGTTGCGCCAATGGCGGATTTTGTCATGCAACAAGTTCGCTGTCATGCGCGCTTCGGCGCGTTTTGACATAGATCACAAATCCGGAAAGGAGGAAAATCATGCCCACTTTTAACCAGCTC
>CALXIU010000096.1 GCA_944388415.1 uncultured Ruthenibacterium sp.
CCGAGGTCGTCGAGCTTCTTCGCGAGCGAGACGATCTCGAGCTGGTCGTGCGTGTCGACACTGACGAGCACGCCCACATCGCGCCCCGCGCCGGGGCGGCGCAGCGTCATGCCCGCGGCGGTAATGCCCTTGAACAGCGCCTCGTCGAGCGTCTTGCCGAGGCCGAGCACCTCACCGGTGGACTTCATCTCCGGGCCGAGATAGGCGTTGGCGTCGGTGAGTTTCTCGAACGAGAACACAGGGACTTTGACGGCGTAGTACGGCGGCGTGCGGTACAGCCCCGTGCCGTAGCCGAGCTCGCGCAGCGGCGTGCCGACCATGACGCGGGACGCGAGGTCGACCATCGGAACGCCCGTCACCTTGCTGAGATACGGCACGGTGCGAGACGCGCGCGGGTTGACCTCGATGACATACAGCTCGTTGTGCCAGATGAGATACTGGATGTTGACGAGCCCCTTCGTGCCGAGCGCCAGCGCCAGCTCGCGCGAACACTCGACGATGCGGTCCATCATCTTGTCGTTGAGATTGTACGGCGGATAGACGGCGATGGAGTCGCCCGAGTGGACGCCCGCGCGCTCGATGTGTTCCATCACGCCGGGCATCAGCACGTCCACGCCGTCGGAGATGACGTCGACCTCGAGCTCCGTGCCGCTCATGTATTTGTCCACGAGCACCGGATTTTCGATGCCCTGCGCGAGGATGCGCTGCATGTACAGCCGCACCTCGTCCGCGTCGTGGACGATCTTCATGTTCTGGCCGCCGATGACGTACGACGGGCGCAGCAGCACCGGATAGCCGAGGCTCTCCGCGGCGGCGAGCGCTTCGCCGAGCGTCTTGACGCCCATGCCCTTCGGGCGGCGGATGCCGAGTTTACCGAGCAGTTCGTCGAAGCGCTCGCGGTCCTCGGCCTGATCGATAGCGTCGGCCGACGTGCCGAGGATGGGGATGCCGTGGTCGTTCAGAAAGTTCGTCAGCTTGATGGCCGTCTGGCCGCCGAACGCGACGACGACGCCCACGGGCTTCTCCACGCGGAGGATCTCCATGACGTCTTCACTGGTCAGCGGTTCAAAGTACAGGCGGTCGGCGGTGTCGTAGTCCGTGGAGACCGTCTCAGGGTTGTTGTTGATGATGACGACGTCGTACCCCATCTCCTTGAGCGTCCAGACGCAGTGGACAGAGGAGTAATCAAACTCGATGCCCTGCCCGATGCGGATGGGGCCGGAGCCCAGCACGACGACGACCGGCTTGCCCGAGCGCGCGAATGAGCGCGACTCGCACACGCCGTCGCGGCACGAGTAGAAATACGGCGTGCACGCGTCAAATTCCGCGGCGCAAGTATCGACCATCTTGTAGACGGCGTGTCCCTCGGGCAGCATGTCGCGGCCGGAGATGCGGCGCAGCGCGGCGTCGGTGTAGCCGAGCGCGCGCCCCTTTTCGACGCCCGCGTCGTCGAGGCCCTGCGCGGCCTTCGCCTCAAATTCGGCGAGACCGAGCATCTTCTCGAGGAACCAGCGGTCGATGCGCGTGATGTCGTGCAGCTCGTCGACCGTCATGCCCGCCTTGAGCGCCTCGAACAGCGTGAACAGGCGCTTGTCGTCGACGCGTTTCACGCGCTCGGCGAGCGGTGCATCGTCCGCTGGGGCGGCGTTCAGCGTGTCGAGGCCGATCTCCGCGCCGCGCACGGCTTTCAGAAGCGCCATCTCGAAGGTCGGGCCGATGGCCATGACCTCGCCGGTGGCCTTCATCTGCGTGCCGAGCTTGCGGCTGGCGCCGACGAATTTGTCGAACGGCCACTTTGGCAGCTTGACGACGATGTAGTCGAGCGACGGCTCGAAGCACGCGCACGTGCGGCCGGTGACGTCGTTTGCGATCTCGTCGAGCGTGTAGCCGAGCGCGATTTTGGTTGTGATCTTCGCGATGGGATATCCCGTCGCCTTGGAGGCCAGAGCCGACGAGCGCGACACACGGGGGTTGACCTCGATGACGGCGTACTCGAAGCTGTCCGGGTTCAGCGCGAACTGGCAGTTGCAGCCGCCGACGATGTCGAGCGCCGTGATGATGTTCAGCGCAGCGGAGCGCAGCATCTGATACTCTTTATCGGCCAGCGTCTGCGCGGGCGCGACGACGATGGAGTCGCCGGTGTGCACGCCGACGGGGTCGAAGTTTTCCATCGAGCAGACAGCGACAACGTTTCCGGCGCTGTCGCGCATCGTCTCGAACTCGATCTCCTTCCAGCCGAAGATGTATTTTTCGACGAGGATCTGCGTGATGGGCGACGCGTCGAGGCCGCCGCGCGCGACCTCGCGCAGTTCGTCCTCACTGTATGCGACACCGCCGCCCGCGCCGCCCAGCGTGAACGCCGGGCGCACGATGACGGGGTAGCCGATGCGCGCGGCGACGTCGAGCGCGCCGTCGACCGTCCCGGCGATATCGGACGGGATGACCGGCTCGCCGATGGCCTCCATCGTGTCCTTGAAGAGCTGCCGGTCCTCGGCCTTGTCGATGGCGTCGACGTTCGTGCCGATCAACCGCACGCCGTGCTCGGCAAGAAAGCCCTCCTTGCCGAGCTGCATGCTGATCGTCAGACCCGTCTGGCCTCCGAGGCCGGCGAGCAGACTGTCGGGCTTTTCCTTTTCGATGATGCGCTTCACCGTCTCGGCGGTGAGCGGCTCGAGATAAATTTCGTCCGCCAGCGCGTTGTCCGTCATGATCGTGGCGGGGTTCGAGTTGACGAGGACGACGTTGACCCCGGCCTCCTTCAGCACGCGGCACGCCTGCGCGCCCGCATAGTCGAACTCGGCGGCCTGCCCGATGACGATCGGGCCGGAGCCGATGACCATCGCCTTGCGGATGCTTTTATCCAGCGGCATACTGTCCCTCCTCTTTTACACGCCTCCGAGCGTGGCGGCCATGACGGCCTTGATCGTGTGCATGCGGTTCTCGGCCTCCTCGAAGACGATGGACTGCTCGCTCTCGAACACGTCGTTCGTCACCTCGAGGCCGTCGAGGCCGTACTGCTCGCCGATCTTCTTGCCGATGGTGGTGTTGCGGTCGTGGAACGACGGCAGGCAGTGCATGAACACCGCGTCCGGCCCGGCCAGCTCCATCACTTTGGCGTTGACCTGATACGGCAAAAGCGCGCGGATGCGCTCGCCCCACGCCTCGGCGGGCTCGCCCATCGAGACCCAGATGTCGGTGTAAAGGACGTCCGCGCCCTTGACGGCCTCGGCCACGTCCTCGGTGAAGCGCAGCGTCGCGCCGGTCTCAGCGGCGATGGCCTGACACTCGTCGATCAGCTGCTGCGACGGGAAGAACTCCTTCGGCGCGCAGGCGGTGAAATTCAGGCCCATCTTCGCGCTGCCGACCATCAGCGAGTTGCCCATGTTGAAGCGCGCGTCGCCGAGGTAGACAAAGTTGATGCCCTTCAGCCGGCCGAAGTGCTCCTTGACCGTGAGGAAATCCGCGAGGATCTGCGTGGGATGGAACTCGTCTGTCAGGCCGTTCCACACGGGGACGCCCGCGTATTTCGCCAGCTCCTCCACCGTCTTCTGCGCGAAGCCGCGGTACTCGATGCCCTCGTACATGCGGCCGAGCACGCGCGCGGTGTCGGCGATGCTCTCCTTGTTGCCCATCTGCGAGCCGGTGGGGTCGAGGTACGTCACGCCCATGCCGAGGTCGCGCGCGGCCACCTCGAACGCGCAGCGCGTGCGGGTGCTGGTCTTCTCGAAGATCAGCGCGACGTTTTTGCCCTCGCACAGGCGGTGCGGCTCGCCCGCCTTTTTCTTCGCCTTCAATTCGGCGGCGAGATCGATCAGCCCGCCGATCTCCTCGGGCGTGAAATCGAGCAGCTTCAGGAAGCTCTTTCCCTTCAGGTCCATTGTTGTTTCCTCCTTTATTCCGATTACAGCAGGCGGTCGTCCGTCTCGCCCTGCACGAACATCGTGCCGATGCCCTCGTCCGTGAGCGTCTCGATGAGGATCGAGTGCGGGACGCGGCCGTCGATGATAAACACGCGGTGGACGCCCCAGTGGATGGCATTGACGCAGCACTCCACCTTCGGGATCATGCCGTCGCTGATGACGCCGGACTGGATGAGCGCCGGGGCCTCCTGCGCGCTGATGACCGAGATGAGCGAATCGGGGTCGTTTTTGTCGCGCAGAATGCCGCTGATGTCCGTCATGGAGATGAGGCTCTCAGCGTTCAGCTCGCCCGCGATACGCGCGGCGGCAGTGTCGGCGTTGATGTTGTAGACGTTGCCGTCGCGGTCGCACCCGATGGTGGACACGACGGGGATGTAGCCCTTTTCGAGCACGTCGAGAATGGGGCGCACGTCGATGCGCGTGATCTCGCCGACGTAGCCGAGGCGCTCATCCTTGACGCGCGCCTCGATCATGTGGCCGTCGATGCCCGACAGGCCGATGGCGCGGCCGCCGCGGTTCTCGAGCAGATTGACGAGGCTCTTGTTGATCTTGCCCGCGAGCACCATCTGCACTACGTCGGCCGTCTCGCGGTCCGTGACGCGCAGGCCGTCCACGAAACGGCTCTCCTTGCCGAGCTGCGTGAGCGTCTGCGTGATCTCCGGCCCGCCGCCGTGCACGAGAACGA
>CALXIU010000097.1 GCA_944388415.1 uncultured Ruthenibacterium sp.
AGCTCGCAAGCGGCATCGCGCCGCTGACGCAGCTGCACGACATGGGCGTGCACCTCGCGCTCGGCACAGACGGCCCGGCGAGCAACAACTGCCTCGATATGTTCCGCGAGATGTTCCTCGCGACGGGCCTGCAAAAGCTGGCGCAGAAGGACGCGTCCGCGATGGCCGCCGAGACCGTGTTCGAGATGGCGACGCGCGGCGGCGCGCTGGCGATGGGCCTCGCCGACTGCGACACGCTCGCGCCCGGCAAGAAGGCCGACTTGACGGTGCTCGACATGCGCCGCCCGAACATGCAGCCGGTGAACGCCATCGTGAAGAACATCGTCTACTCCGGCTCGACGTCGAACATCCGCCTGACGATGGTCGACGGCCGCATCCTCTACGAAAACGGCTCGTTCTTCGTGGGTGAATCGCCCGACGCGATCTACGAAAAAGCGAACGCCATTATCAACCGGATGCGCGGGTAAAAAACTGGACTTTTCCCGCCCGGCATGGTATCATGAAAGTGGAGAGAGGCCTTTTGCGCGAAAGGAGTGACCACAGTATGAAAAGCATTTCGAAACACGACAAATGGTACGCGTGGCTCGCGGCTGCCGGCGTGTGTTTCCTCTGTGCTGCCGTCACGCTCATCAAACCCAGAGAACCGTTTCTTCTCGGGGACGCCCTGAACCTTGCAATCTTCATTTTCCTTGCGGTCTTCATGGGCGTGCGCGGAGTGATCCTGCTGCGCCACCGTGACGGAAGCGGTATCACCTGCGCAGAGAAACGAACGCTGGACGTTCTGTTGATCCTTGACGCGCTCCTCGTGGTGTGTCTTGTCGCCAGCCTGATCGTCCCCGGTCTGTGACGGGAAATCATCCGAAGCATCACGCGCCCCCGGCGGGTTTCGCCGGGGGCGCATTTTTTGTGGTTTCCCATTGACAAACTGATATGATAATGATATCATCATGATAGAAATCCGATGGGAGGGTTTTGTATGGATCAGAACACAAACGCGCCGCAGATGGCGGAGCGAAAACAGTTTACGGAGAAGCCGGTGGCGCACCCGCGCGCGGGGATGCCGGTGCTTCTGGCGGTCGTGGCGCTGTACGCGGTGACGATCGCGGGGGCCATTGCGTCCGGCGTCGCGATAGACGGCGGCACGGGCGGGCTGTGGGCCGCGCCAGTGGCCGTCGTGTGCTTCGCGTGGATCTGCCTCGGGTGGATCCTTCTGTGCGGGCTGAAGGTGATCCACCCGCAGGAGGCTCTTGTGCTGACGCTGTTCGGCGAGTACATCGGCACGCTGCGCGAGACGGGCTTTTACTGGGTAAACCCGTTCTGCTCGGCGGTGAACCCGGCGGCGGCGACGCGGCTGAACCAGAGCGGCGACGTGGCCGGCGACAAGGACGCCAAGGCTGTTGCGGCGGCTGCGGCGGCGAACGGCAAAAAGGTGTCGCTGAAGATCATGACGCTGAACAACAACCGCCAGAAGATCAACGACTGTCTCGGCAACCCGGTGGAAATCGGCATCGCGGTGATGTGGCGCGTGACGGACACGGCGAAGGCTGTGTTCAGCGTGGACAACTACAAGGAATACCTCTCGCTGCAGTGCGACAGCGCGCTGCGCGACATCGTGCGCATCTACCCGTATGACGTCGCGCCCAACGTGGACACAACGGGCGACGGCATTGCGGACGAGGGCAGCCTGCGCGGGTCGAGCGAAGTGGTCGCGGCGCGTATCCGCGACGAAATTCAGCGCAAGGTCGAGCAGGCCGGTCTGGAAGTGCTCGAGGCGCGCATCACGTATCTGGCGTACGCGCCGGAGATCGCGGCCGTCATGCTGCAGCGCCAGCAGGCTTCCGCCATCATCGACGCGCGCAAAATGATCGTGGACGGCGCGGTCGGCATGGTGGAAATGGCGCTGGAGCGTCTGAACGAAAAGCAGGTGGTCACGCTCGACGAGGAGCGCAAGGCCGCGATGGTGTCGAACCTGCTGGTCGTTCTGTGCGGCAACCGCGACGCGCAGCCGGTGGTCAATTCCGGCAGCCTGTACTGACGTGCCGGACGACCGCAAGAAGCAGATCCCCCTTCGCCTGTCGCCCCAGCTGTACAACGCCATCGCGGCCTGGGCGGCGGACGATTTCCGCTCGGTGAACGGGCAGATCGAGTATCTTCTGACCGAGTGCGTGCGCCAGCGCAAGAAAAACGGCGCGCCGGTCCCGAATCCCCTCGACCCGCCGATCGAGCTGAATCTTTAAGTAGGCGTTTACCGCCCTTTGTCGCCGTCCCCAGCGGCTTGGCAGAGCTTTGGCTCCCCTTTTTTCTTCCCTCCCGCAGGGGACAGTGCGAAAGGGCAACAAGCGCATGAAAAAACCGCTTCGGAAAATTTCCGAAGCGGTTTTTGTCATGCAAGCAGCGGCTTGAGGCCGAAGAAGTAGGCGAGGACGAGGACGCCCAGCGCGATGCGGTACCAGCCGAAGACCTTGAAATCATGCTTTTTGACGTAGTTCATCAAGAAGCGGATAGAGGCCAGCGACACCAGAAACGCCACAAGGCTGCCGGCGCCCAGCACCGCCAGCTCGAAGCCCGTGAAGTCGAACCCGAACTTGAGCACCTTGATGAGGCTCGCGCCGAACATCACGGGGATGGCGAGGAAGAACGTGAACTCCGCGGCCACCGTGCGCGACGTGCCCAGCAGCATCGCGCCGAGGATGGTCGAACCGGAGCGCGACGTGCCCGGCACGAGGCTGAGCACCTGAAACAGGCCGATGCCGAAGGCCGTCGCATAGCTGAGCTTCTCAATGCGCTTGATGCGCACACGGCGGCGCCGCCGCTCGAGCAGCAGGAAGAACACGCCGTACAAGATCAGCATCGCGGCCACGACGGGCGGGTTGTGCAGATGCTCCGTCATCCAGTCGTCGAGCGGCAGGCCGATGACCATCGCCGGGATGATCGCCACCAGCACCTTGAACCACATCACCCAGACGTCCTTGCGGCAAAAGCGCTCGATGAGCGCCGCCGCGCCCGTCTTGCCGCGCGCGGCCTCGGGCCGGTTCTGGAACGGCCACAGCTTCGGAAAGAACAGCACGACGACGGCCAAAATCGCGCCCAGCTGAATGACGACGTTGAACATCTCGATGAACTCATCCGACATGTTCAGCGACAGAAACTCATCCGCGAGGATGAGGTGGCCGGTGCTCGACACGGGCAGCCACTCCGTGACGCCCTCGATCAGGCCGAGCACGACGGCCTTGAGAATTTCCCACATCATCCGTCCCCCCTGTCAAAACGCCAGCTCGAGCGACACGGGACAGTGGTCGGAGCCGAACACGTCCGACAAAATGCCCGCCGCGCGCAGGTTGCCGCGCAGCGTCTCGCTGACGAGGAAATAGTCGATGCGCCACCCCGCGTTCGTCGCGCGCGCCTTGCGGAAATAGCTCCACCAAGTATACGCGCCCGTCGCGTCCGGATAGAACGCGCGGAACGTGTCCACAAAGCCGCTCGCGAGCAGCTGCGTCATCTTCGCGCGCTCCGGGTCGGAAAAGCCCGCCGAGTTGCGGTTCGTCTTCGGGTTTTTCAGGTCGATCTCCTCGTGCGCGACGTTCAGGTCGCCGCACACGACGACCGGCTTCTTTTCGTTCAGTGCCAGCAGGTAGGCGCGGAAGTCGTCCTCCCACCGCAGCCGGTAGTCGAGCCGCGCCAGCTCGTTCTGGCTGTTGGGCACATAGACGTTCACAAGGAAAAACTGCTCGAACTCCGCCGTGATGGCGCGGCCCTCGTGGTCGTGCTCGTCGATGCCGAGGCCGTAGCGCACCGACAGCGGCTCCGTCTTCGAGAACAGCGCCGTGCCGGAATAGCCCTTCTTCTCGGCGCTGTACCAATACTGATGATAGCCCTCCGGCGCAAACTCCGCCTGACCGGGCTGCATTTTCGTCTCCTGCAAACAGAACACATCCGCGTCCTCGCGCGCGAACACGTCGGCAAAGCCCTTGCCCAGCACCGCGCGGAAACCGTTGACGTTCCATGAGATGAGTTTCATCGCGAGTCCCCTTTCAATGGATTCTCAGACAGTATAGCACAATCCGCGCCCCGCGCAAAGTATTTTATAGAATTTCGAATAATATATTGACAACCAATATTATACGGCATATAATATTGACAGAAGGAACAATATTACACAAAAAAAGGAGGGATCTCCGGATGGCTTTCAACACAGGGGCGGCGCTGATGGACGCGCTGGTCTTGAGCGTCGTGTCCGAGGAGAGCACGTACGGCTACAAGATCACGCAGGACGTGCGCAGCGTCATGGACGTCTCGGAGAGCGCGTTGTACCCGGTGCTGCGGCGGCTGCAAAAGGACGGATGTCTGGAAACGTACGACCGTGAATTTGCGGGGCGCAACCGCCGGTATTACAGCATTACGGAAAAAGGCGTGGATCAGCTGGAGGAGTACCGCGCGCAGTGGCGGGCGTACGCGCAGAAGGTGGACCGCGTGTTGTTCGGAGGGATCGACGATGAATAAAAGTGAATTTCTGGCTCAGCTCGCGCAGCAGCTGCGCGGCCTCCCGGACGAGGAGCGCGACGAGGCGCTGAGCTACTACAGCGAATATCTGGACGAGGCGGGCGAGGAGAACGAGGAAGCCGCCATCGAGGAGCTGGGCGGCCCCGAGACGGTGGCCCGCATCATCCGCGCGAACACGGCGCAGCCGGGCGCGGCGAAGGCGCAGGCCGCAAACGCCGGTCAGACGGCTCAGACGCCTCCCCCGCCCCGCGCGGACGACCCGTTCGCGGCGCACGCGCAGCCCGTCTACACATCGCCGGCCCCGCAGCCGGAAGCCGCGCGCACACGCACGCCCGTGTGGGTGTGGGTCCTCGTCGGCGTGCTGCTCATCCCGGTCGGCGTCGGCCTGATCGGCGCGGTGTTCGGCCTGATCGGCGGCGTGATCGGCGTGATCGTCAGCCTGATCGGCGCGGGCGTCGGCTCGGTGTTCGCGGGCGCGGTGCTGCTGCTGAAGGGCGTGCTGATGCTGGCGTCGTACCCGGCGGGCGCGCTGTACACGCTGGGCGGCGGGCTGCTCGCGGTCGGCCTCGGCCTCGCGATGACGGCCGCGGGCATCTGGATCGTCGCAAAAGGCGTTCCGTTTTTGAAGAAGTATATTTGTCTTGCCATCGACTGGATCAAGAGAAAGGTGCGTGAATGGAGATGAAAAAACTGCTGAAGATCGCGGGCGTCATCGCCCTCGCCGGCGCGCTGCTGGCCCTGACGGGCTTTGCGATGGGCGCGCGGCCGTCCGACATGGTCACCGTCAGCATCGGGCCATTGCAGATCCACAGCCACCACGGGCTTTGGAACGCGTTTTTCTCGGTGACAGACCCCGACGATGAGGCGGCCGCGTCCTCGTTCAACCCCGCCGGCGACGACGCGCCCATCCTGAACGCATCGTCGGGCGCGTCCAGTTCCGCCGCGTCCAGTTCCGCCGCGTCGAGCGCGCCCGCGTCGTCGAGCGCCCCTGCCGCGTCGAGCGCGGCGCCCATCTACAAATACCACTCGCTGGAGGTGGACGCGGGCGCGTGCAGCGTCGTGATCCAGCCGGGCGACGACTTCGCGGTGTCGAGCAACATTCAGAACTATTCCGTCAAGAACGACGACGGCAAGCTGGAGGTCGAGTCCCCGCATCTGGTGAGCGGCGAGATCACGATCACCGTCCCGCGCGACCTGACGCTGCGCGACCTGGAGGTCTCGATCGGCGCGGGCACTCTGACCGTGACGGACGTCTCGTGCGAGAAGGGCGATTTTGAGGTCTCGGCGGGCGAGATGACGCTTGAGAACGTGACGATCACGCGCGAGTCGAGCTTCGAGGTCGGCATGGGCACGCTGGCGTTCTCCGTCTCGCTCACGGGCAAGACGGACATCGAGTGCGGCATGGGCACCGTGGCGCTGAACGCCACGAGGCCCGCGGACTTCGGCTATGAGATCGAGGTCGGCGGCGGCACCGTGACGCTGGACGGCCAGACGTACACGACGCTGCACGGCAAGTACACCGAGAACCGCGGCGCGGCCACGTTCTTCGAGATCGAGTGCGGCATGGGCACCGTGACGGTCGACCTGAGCTGACAACAGAAAACAAAAGCCGGGGGCTGCCGCATGTTCTGCGGCAGCCCCCGGCCGTCTTTGGTCGGAAGCTGAAATTACTCTTCGTCGCGCTTTCTTTTGCGCAGCAGCACGGCGCACGCTGCGCCGGCCGCGCCCGCCAGAGCGCCCACACCGATCAGCGGGAAGCTGTCGCCGGTCTGCGCGCCCGAGCCGGGCGCCGATGCGGAGGAAGATCCGCCGGAGGGCTGTTCGCCCGAACCGCCGTTCTCGTGATCCTTCAGCAGTGTGCGCAGCCTCTCGGCGACCGCCTTTTGCTCGGCGGTGAGCAATGCCTTCTGCGCGTCGGTCAGTCCGTCATAGTCCGCCAGCAGGTCCTTCGCCTGTCCGGCGTTGGAATCGTCGACGGTCTGAATGGCATCCATTCCGCCGATCACGCTGTCGACAGCGTCCATGTCCGCCAGCATCCCGGTCAGACGCGCCGTCAGATCCGCGCGCTTTGCGAGCTGCTCCTGCGTCAGGTCCGCCTCGTCCAGAGCCGTCAGACGGTCCAGCAATTTCTGCGCCTCGGCGCGGTCCGCGGTGGTCGCGCTGCCGTTCAGGAACGCTTCGCTCTCGCTCAGCACGCCCTCGATCATCTCCGCTTTGTTGAAGACCTGTGCGGTGAAGGTTCGGCCGGAGCTTCCCTCCGTGTTCACGGTGAGCGTGACGCCTTCGGCGTCCGTTGCGGCGGTGACGCCATCGGACAGCGCGCCGGTCTCCAGCTGTCTGCCCGTCAGGCGGATCCGGGTGACGGCGTTTTTCTGCGTCGGGTCGGAGATGCCGATGCTCAGCACGCCGACGTCGTTCGCGATGGTCACGGACGCGGGCTGCATGGCCTCCACGGATGCGAGCGCGCCGGCCGCGGCGGGCAGCTCCACGCTGCCGGCCTGCCAGAAATTGAAGCCGGAGACGCCCAGACGGGTGTCCATCGCGGCCTGCACGGCGGAGGTGTTGGACAGGATGCGGATGCCGTTTTCCGCGGCGTAGCGCTCTGTCTCCTGCGCGGTCTTGCCGGGCAGCAGGACGTAACTGTAGCTGCCGTCCGTGGGAGCCTGCCCATGGCTGACCGCCAGACTGACGTAGTCGTTGGTCACACTGTTCGCCGGCGCGCCGGTGTCAGGCTTGCCGGGATAGGTGTTCGTGTTCACGTCGCTCCACTTGCCGGTGCGCGTCTCGCGCAGCGCGTTCAGCTGCGCGCCGTCCGGGAAGTAGTAGCCGATGGCGCTGCCCTGGCGGTTGGCGCTCAGCCACGCCCAGCCGGCCTCGAGCGTCTGCGCTCCGTTTTCGGCCACGGCCTCCTGGCCGTCGATCAGAAGTGTGTTGTCGTTGTCGATCTTGCGGTTTTCCACGATGGTTTCCGTCTCGCCGCCCGCGGTGGTGCGGATGCCCGCGCCCAGCGCGACGATCTGGTCGCCGAACGTGAACCACGATTTTCTGCCTTCCAGATCGGAGTAGTTGGACTTGAAGTCCTGTCCGACGGAGGCGTAGTTCTCCACGCCCGCGGTCGAACCGCCCACCCAGTCGCGGTCGTTTGTCTTGATATTGGACGAGGACATCGGCAGGGTAACGTGGTTGGTGGTGATGCCGGGCAGACGCAGCGGGTCGACCGTGGCCCAGAAGCCTGCGTCGTGCTGTGCCTGATCGCCGTTGTACAGTTCCACCACGCCGTCGGACTGATACCAGCCCTTGAGGTTTTCGTTGTTGATGCTCTCCGTCGCGCCGTTGCGGCTGGAGAACATGCTCAGGCCGACGGTGAAGCCGAGGCCTCGGATGACCGCCTTGTCCATGGAGCCGTAGATCTTGGTGTACAGCTCGGTGTCCAGCGGGATGGTCTGATCCGCCACGATGTTTTTCACCTTGACGAGCGAGGAGATGGATTTCATCCCGTTGTAGTAACTGGTGGCGTCATAGGCGACGCCCAGCGACGCCTGCGTCTTGGCGAAGGAAAGAAGCGTGTCACGGTATTCCTCCGGCGCGTTGTCGATCAGGCGGATGATGGCGTCCATCGCATAGCGGCCGGTGGTGATGTTGCTGCGGTTATAGCGGGACACGCTGCGCCCCTGCACCATGTCGAAGATGCCGCCGTCGGCGTACAGCGGGCGGAAGGCGTTCAGGATCCACTCGTAGATGATGTTGGGGTCAGCGTCCGCGCAGGCCCACGGCGTGTTGGCGGTGAGCACGCTGATCTCCGTGACGGCGCGCAGTTTTTCCACGCCGTAGGAACCGCTGTAGGCGAAGTTGCCGTGCTGCTTGAACGAGCCGTCCGGATAGAAGCCCTCGCCCGAGGTGACGTATTTCAGCTCGTTCACCATCGTGTCGCTGGCCTTGAACATGGAGACGGTGTCCCCGCAGGCCATGCCGTTCAAAAGCGTGATCATGGCCATCTCGCTGGCATTCGCGCCGGTGGCGCTGTAACGCGTCGCGCGCCCGCTGCTGTTGCGGCCCCAGTAGTAGTTCACATCGGGCGTGAGCAGCAGGATCATATCGTGCAGCTTTGCCTGCGCTGTCTCATCCAGCTCGTCGTGCAGAAGCAGCGCCACCGCGGTCAGGTCCTTCGGCACGCCGATCGACCAGTCCCACCAGTTGGCGAACACGCGGTCGTGATAATTCAGCACGTTCGGGAAGCCCGTGAACAGGTACTCGATGCTCAGGTCGACGGCCTTCTTCAGCTCCGCGTCATGATAGTACCGCGAGCCCTCGGAGACGTAGGCCAGAGCCATGTTTTTGATGCGCGTCGTGGTGGACGTGAGGTTGGCGCTGCCGTGAGAGTTGTTGTCGCCTTTGTTCTCCCAGTCCAGCTGAACGTCGATGTCGTCGAACAGGTTGCTGCCCTTCCCGGCGTCCCAGTTCAGGTGCTCCAGCGCCTCCCCGGCGGCCGCGTCGTACTTCTGCATATAGTTCAGATAGTCGGCGTCCGTCTTGTCGGTCATGTCGTTGCCGGTCTGGGCGTTGACATAGTTCGCGCGCATGGATTCCAGCGCCTGCTGCCCGGCCTCGTCCAGATCGGAGTCGCCCAGCGTCACGGTGAAGGTGGCGCCCTTCGCGCCCTTGGTGTTGACGGTGAGGGTCGCGCCGAGCTTGTCGAACACGGCCGTCACATTGGGGTTTTCCTCCAGCATCGTCAGGCCGTTGCCGTAGATGCGGAAGGTCAGGCTGTCGTTGTTTTGCAGGACGTCGGCCATGCCCACCGTCATGGTGTGCGCTGCCTCGTCCTTCACGATGGTCACGGAACCCTTGACGCCGCCCACGTCGCCGACGCGCAGCTCGTTGTTTCCGTGGTCGCCCCAGAAGATATAGCCCGTGACGCCCGCCTCGTTGTCGCGCACGGCCTGCACAAAGGTGGAGTTGCTCAGCACCTGAATGTCGGGCTGCGCGGCGTAGGCCTCCACCTCTTCCTGCGTCATGCCGGGAAGCAGGACGTAGTCGTAATATTCCTTTTTGAAGGAATCGAGACGGTTGTCCACGCTGCCGCCGTGCGGCACCGCGAGGCTGAGATAGCTGCGGGTGACCTGCTCGCCGCTGATGCCGGACGATCCGTTGATATCCGCCCAGCTGCCGGTGCGCGCCTCGCGCAGCACGTTGACGTCGCTGCCCTCGGGGAAATAGTAACCCATGGAATCGGTCTGCCGGTTGCCCTCCAGCCACGCCCAGGAGACGCCCGTCAGCTGCGCGCTGTCGTCCAATTCGGAGGCGACGGTTTTGCCGTCCACCACGAGCTCGTTGCCGCCGTTGATCTTCTTGTTGTCAACGATGGTCTCCGTGGTGCGGGACGCGTCGATGCCGGTGATGCCCGCGCCGAGCGCCACAACCTCGTCGTCGAACACGAACCACGCCTTGCGGGCGGTCAGCGCCGGGTTGGACGCGGCGGAATAGTTCTTGAAGTTCATGGCCACGCTGGCGTAGCGTCCCACCGTGCTGCCGCCGTTGAAATTGGCGTTGCCGGGATAATTGCCCCAATCCTTGACGGCCCACTCGCTGTGATCCGTCGTGATGCCGGGCAGACGCTGCGGGTCGACGGTGTTCCAGTAGTTGTCCGCGTACTGGTCAGGATCCCCGTTGTACATGTACAGCACGCCGTCCGCCTGATGCCAGCCCAATTTGTTCTCCTTGTTGCCGTACTCGAAGCGTCCGGTGCGGGCAGAGGAATAGCTGATGCCGAGGCTGAAATTCTCGCTGTGCGCGACGAATTTGTCCATGGCGCCGAAGACGTGCGCGTAATTGACGTTCGCCTCGGCGGAGACGGAGGCGTCGTTCACAATGGTCTTGGCCGCCATCATCGCGGCGGCGTTCATCCCGCTGTAGTATTCCGCCTCGCCCAGAGATCCGGCGCCCGCGATCAGCTGCGCTTTGGCGAAGCTCTTGATTTTCGCCTGCATGTCGGCGGGGGCGCTGCCCGCCATCAGGCAGACGGCTCCCAGGATTCCCCGGCCCGTCTTCACATCGCTGCTGGTGGGGCGCGCGATGCCGCGGCCGGACACCATATCGAACATGGCGCCGTCGGCGTACAGCGGGCGGATGCCGTTCCAGATCCAGTCGTACACGCCGTTCAGCTGCTCGTCCCGGATCTGCCACGCGGTGTCCGTCGTCAGGTAGACGAGCTTTTCCACGCCGTTCAGCAGCGTGGCGCCGTAGCCGCCGGTGTAGGCCAGATTGGTGTGCTGGATGAACGAGCCGTCGGCGTAAATGCCCTCGCCGCTCGTGACCACGCTCGCCAGACGGTCAAAATACTTGATGCCGTTGAGCACCGCCATCTGATCGTCGCACGCCGCGCCGCGCAGGAGCGACACAAGGCTGGTGTCGGCCAGATTGCCGCTGGTCATCTCCATTTTCCCCTTGGCGCCCTTGACCTTGTAGACGTAGCTGGGGTCTTCGTTGAAGCACGCCAGCACCGCGGCCTCCCCGGCCAGAAGTTCCGGCGAGAGCTCGTCGTGCATCAGGATGACGGCCCCCGCCAGATTCTGCGGAATGCCGATCCACCAGTGATACCAGTTGCCGAACATCTCCTGATTGTTCAGCGCCTCGTTGTAAACGTGATCGTAATACCACTGCATGGCGTACAGGATGTCCGCCTTCAGCGCTTCGTCCTGATAATACCGGCTGCCCTCGCACGCCCACGCTTTGGCCATGTCCAGAATGCGGGAAGCCGCCGTGGAATAATCGACGCTGTCGTCAGAACTCGTGCTGGCGGAACCGAGCTGGTCGCCGATCTTCAGATCCAGATCCCCGAACAGCGTCTCGGCGGAATCCGTCACCAGCTGGGCGCGCGCCGCCTCGGCCGCGTCGTCATACCCGCTGACGATGTTCCTGTAGTCTTCCGACGCCGCCCCGCCGTTCCAATAGGAATTGCCCGTGAGGCGCTCGGCCCACTTGTCGCGCATCTGCTGATACGATGCGGCGGACGCCGGATCGTTGACCACGACGGCGCAGCTGGCCGCGTGGTTTTCGTCGGCAGCCGCCGTGACAGTGGCGACGCCGCCCTGCAAAGCCGTGACCCGGCCCGTCTGGTCCACGGATGCCACCTCGGGCGCGGAGCTTTCCCAGACGATGGCCGTGCCGGCGGGCGCGCCCTGCGCCGTCAGCTGTGCGGAGCCGCCCGGCTCAAGCTGGAGCTGCGTCTGATCGAGCGTGAGCGTGTAGCCCGTGGAGATGAGTTCCATGTCGTCGACCCACAGCTCGCCCACAAAGTATTCGTACATCACGCTGACTTCCAGCTTGCCGCTGGTCTTGCCCTCGGCGGCCTCGACGAGGTTGTCCTCGTTGAGAAGGATCTCGACGGTTTTCCAGTCGAACGTCCCGTTGACGCGGTCGCCGGTGATCGAGCCGCCGTCGACGTCGACGCGCAGCGCCGCGCCGCCCCAGTTGCTGTTGCCGGCCCCCACCGCTTTCACCTTGGCGCGCAGAAGATACTCCTGCGTGTAATCCACCGTCTCCGGCAGAGTGAAAGACAGCTTGACGCGCTGTTTCGTGCCGGAGGGCGCGGTGCTCTTGCAGTACAGGGAATACGGGCCGTCCACGGTCTCGCCGCCGTCCAGACGGAGTTCAAACTGATCGACGGCGGGCGCTTCGGGCACCCATGCGTCCATAAAGCCCTCCGGGCCCACGCCCTCCGGCCAGTATTTGGCGCTGTTGCCGGTGACGCTCACAGGCGTGTCGAAGCTGTTGGACCACAGCACGGTGTTTTCCTCCGCCTCGGCGTCCTCCAGCAGAAGAAGCTCCATCTCGTCGATCCAGAGATCGCCGGACATTTTATCCGCGAACAGCTCGATCTTCAGATGGCCCGTCTCGTTGGACTTCTTCTTGTCGGCCGCGTCGTACACCGCCTGGATGTCCTTCAGTTCCAGCTCATAGGTGTACCAGTCGTTCGTTCCGGCGATCGCCTCGCCGACGGGCATCGCGATGTTTCCCAGATCGCCCACCTGTCCGCGGATCAAAAAGCTGCTGACGTTCTCTGTTTTGATTTTCATGCGGAGGACGTAGTCCTTGCTGTAATCCAGTCCGTACGCATGGCTGATGATGTCGATCCGGGCGCTCTTGTCCTCGCTGTGGCAGTGAATGGCGTTCGCGCCCTCTGTTTTCACGTCCTGCACCACTTCAAAATACGTCGTGTTCGGATCGGCGGGCGCGACGGCCAGCCAGATCTCGTTCCAGCCCGCCGGCACGATCCCGTTTTTCCACGACTGCCGGATGCTCTGGCTGGCGGGCTGGTCGGTGGTCTCCTCAAACCCGTCGTGCCAGACCGCCGCGTCGCTCCAGCGCGCGCCGGGAAGCGCCTGCGGCGCGGGCGTGTCCGCGTCGGCGGGCGCGGGCGTGTCCGCGTCGGCGGGCGCGGGCGTCTGCGCGTCGGAGGGCGCGGGCGTTTCCGCCGCCGCCTCAACGGCGGGGCCGGCGGGCGCGGCGTCCTCGGCGTACGCCAGAGGCGTCACGGCGCCGGAAGCGGCCAGCGCCGCCGCCAGAACGGCGGCAGCGAGTCTCTTTTTCCAATCGCTCGACATGAAATTCTCCTCTCTCGTATCCGGTTGCCGCCGTTTATCCCTTGACGGCGCCGGAGGTGATGCCTTCGACGAAATACTTCTGGCACAGGAAGAATGCGAAGATGACCGGCACGAGGACGAGCGTTGTGCCCGCCATCTGCGCGCCGTAGTCCTGCGCCTGGCCGGAGGCGAACAGCTTGATACCGACGGAGATCATCTGCTTGTTGATGTCGGAGATGTACAGGTACGGGCCCATGTAATCGTTCCAGCTCCACACGAAGCTGAACAGCAGCATCGTTGAGATCTGCGGCATGCACAGCGGGAAGATGATGCGCCGGTAGATCGTCACGTGCCCGCACCCGTCGATGCGCGCCGCCTCACTGAGCGCCTCCGGCACCGCCACGAACGCCTGCCGCAGCAGGAACACGAAGTACACGTCCACCGCCGCCGGCAGGATCAGCGACCACATCGTGTTCAGGATGTGCAGCTGCTTGAAGATGATGTAGCGCGGCATGATCATAATGTCGCTGGGGATCATCAGCGCCGCCAGCAGCACGAGGAAGATCGCGTCGCGGCCCGGGAACTTGATCTTCGCGAAGCCGTACGCCGTGATCGTGATCACCAGAAGCTTCAGAAGCAGCGTCAGGCCCGTCATTACGATCGTGTTCCAGTACCAGCGGAAGAAATCGTAATATTGATTGTTGAACAGCGTGTCAAAGTTGCGCAGCGTGAAATTCTTCGGGATCAGCTGCAGCGGCGTCGACAGCACGTCGCCGCTCGGCTTGAACGACGACGACACCATGAACAGGAACGGATAGATACAAGCGATGCCGAGGATCAGCATCACGACCGTCAGCATCCATTTGACCGCAAGCTGTTGTTTTGTTCGCATGACTGCCCCTCCTTTACTGGTCCGCCCACTTTTTCTGCCCGCGCCACTGGATCAGCGTGATGACCATCACGATTGCAAACATCACCAGCGCCTGCGCGGACGCGTAACTTGTCTCATACTTCACGAACGCCGTGTTCACGATGTTCACCGACATCACCGTCGTCGCCTGTCCCGGCCCGCCGTCCGTCAGCGACTGGATCACCGTGAAGTTCTGCAAACTCGTGATGATCGAGCTGATCGTCAGGAAGAACGTTGTCGGCGCCACAGCCGGGATCACAACATTCTTGATCTGCTGCCACTTGTTCGCGCCGTCGATCGACGCCGCCTCCACCAGCGACACATCCACGCCCTGCAGCGCCCCCAGATACGTCAGGAAGTTCAGGCCCATGCCCTTCCACACCGCGATCAGCACCACCGTCGGCAGCGCCCATGTCTGGTTCAAAAGCGGGATCACGGGCTCTTCCGCCCCGAAAAATTTCTGCAGGAGGTAGAACGGGCCGCGCGGGCCCAGCAGCAGCTGGAACACCACCGCCACCGCCACCATGTTTGAGATGTACGGCAAAAACACCATCGACCGGATGCCCTTGGCCCAGAACACGCCCTTGTTCAACAGATATGCCAGCACGAAGCTCAGCACCATGATGACGGGCACGTAGATCAGCGAGTAGATGCACGAGCGCCACAGCGCGTTCAGCGCCTCGGCGCTGGAGAAAAAGCGGATGAAGTTTCTCAGCCCGACGAATTGCAGGCCCTCCAGCTTTGAGATGAATTTCACGTTCGTGAACGACAGGGCAAACGCCGACAGGAACGGGATGCCCGTGAAGATGACGAACGCGATCAGGTACGGCGTGATGAACAAATAGCCTGTCGCGGCTTCCATCCGCTCCGTCCGCGTCATTTTGTGTTTTGCTTTGACGGCAGTGCGCGCCATGAGATCGTCTCCTTTCCACAAGAAGGAGCCGCTGCCTCAGGGGCGGCGGCTCCGGTTTCGGTCTGTGACTTCGTTCGTCACGCCATGCCGGCCTCCTGAATGGCCGCGTTGGCGCGATCCTGCAGTTTCTGCATCGTCGTGTCGATGTCCTGCTGGCCCATGCC
>CALXIU010000098.1 GCA_944388415.1 uncultured Ruthenibacterium sp.
GTGCCCGGCGCGGAAAAACTCATCGCGCCGCGGCCTGTCATCCGGCGCGCGCGCTGCATCGGCTGCGGCAAGTGCGCCGAGATCTGCCCGCAGCACACCATCTCGCTGAAGAACGGCCGCGCGCGCATCGACGCGTCGAAGTGCATCCGGTGCTTCTGCTGCCACGAGATGTGCCCCGTCAAGGCCATCCGCGTGCGCCGCTTCGGCCTGTTCAAGCTGTAAAAAGGAGAGTGGAACGATGAACCGCGTCACCGTCCTCGCGCCCGGCAAGCTGAACCTGACGCTCGACGTCACGGGCTTCGCGGAAAACGGGTATCACACGCTCGACATGATCATGCAGTCCGTCAGCCTCGCCGAGCGCGTCGTCGTGCGCAAGAGCGGCGACCTCCGCCTGCGCCTGCCCGGCTCGTTCGTCCCGGCGAACGAGTCGAACACCGCCTACAAGGCGGCGCTCGTGTTCTTCCGCGAGACGGGCCTTCTGGCGGGCGCGGACATCACGGTGAAAAAGGCCGTGCCCGTGCGCGCCGGCATGGCGGGCGGCAGCGCCGACGCGGCGGCTGTGCTCGTCGGCCTCAACGAGCTGTACGGCGCGCGGCTGTCGCAGAAGGAGCTCTGCGAACTGGGTATGATGGTCGGCGCGGACGTGCCGTTCTGCATCGTCGGCGGCACCGCGCGCGTGACGGGCGTCGGCGACGTTCTCGAGCCGCTGCCCCCGTGCCCGCCGTGCTTCTTCACGGTCTGCATGCCGAAGGGCGGCATCTCCACGCCGCAGGCGTACGCGAGGTACGACGCGCTCGGCACCGACGTCCGCCCCGACGGCGAGGCGGCTGTCGCCGCCGTCCGCGCGGGCGACCTCGACGCGCTGTGCGCGCAGATGGTCAATGCGCTGGAGTTTTCGTCCGGCAGCGCGGCCAACGGGCCCATTGAGGAGATCCTGCGCGCGTCCGGCGCGAAGGCGGCGCTGATGACGGGTTCCGGCGCGGCGGTGTTCGGCGTGTTTACCGAGCGCGAGGCCGCCGAGACGGCGCGCGCGAAGCTGCTCGAGCGCTATCCGAAGGCGTGGGTCGTGCGCCCGGTCCCCCGCGGTGCGCACGTCGTCGAGTCCAACTGAATAAATCCCCGGAAAATGCCAAACCTCCCTGTGACTCGCACAGGGAGGTTTTTACATGCGCTTGTTGCCCTCTGTCGCCGTCCCCAGCGGGAGGGCAGTCAGCGCGCTCCCCGATGCACAGGGAGGTTTTTACATGCGCCGGCTGCCCTTTGTTGCCGTCCCCAGTGGCCTGGCAGTCAGCGCGCTCCCCGGTATACAAGGAGGCTTTTACATGAAAAAATGGGAGATCGCGCTGCTGGCCGGGCTGGTGCTGGCGGTATTCGCGACCAATTTCACGTCGTTCGCCGAGTCGTGCGCGCGCGTGCGCTCCGACACGCTGCGCCTGCACATCGTGGCCAACTCCGACTCAGAAGCCGATCAGGCCGAGAAGCTCGCCGTGCGCGACGCGGTGCTGGAACAGTTCGGCCCGCTGCTCGGACAGGCGCGGGGCAGGGAGGAGGCCGAGGCGCTCGTGCGCGAGCACGGCGGCGAGATCCTCGCGTGCGTGCGCGAGACGCTCGACGCGCGCGGCAGCGCGCACACGGCGACGCTGCGCCTCGTGACGATGGAGTTCCCCGTCTGTGAATACGACGGCTTCACGCTGCCCGCGGGCGGATACGACGCCGTGCGCATCGAGCTGGGCGGGGCGGACGGCCACAACTGGTTCTGCGTGCTGTACCCGCCGCTGTGCCTGTCCGCCGCGTCGGACGGCGCGCTGGAGCGGTACGACGAGGGCGAGCGCGCCGCGCTCTCATGTCCGTACAAAATCAAATTCGCCGCGCTCGAGTGGATCGAATCCCTCGCGCGCGGCGAATGAAACCTTATTTCTGCTGGTCGGGGTGGTACTGGGCGCAGGTGCACTTTTTCCATTTCAGCCCGCTGCCGCAGGGGCACGGGTCGTTGCGGCCGATCTTGACCGCCTTTTTGGCCGGCTGCTTCTGGATGCTGCCGTCCGACGAGCCGCCGGACTCGCCGGTGGGCTTCGCCACCTGCTCGCGTTTGATCTCCTCGTTCGTGCGGATCTGCACCATCAAAAGCATCTTTGTCGCGTCCTCGCGGATCGAGGCCACCATCGCGTCGAACATGTTGAAGCCCTCGATGCGGTACTCGACCACCGGGTCGTGCTGGCCGTAGCTGCGCAGATGGATGCCCTTGCGCAGCTCCTCCATGTCGTCGATGTGGTTCATCCACTTGCGGTCGACGACGCGCAGCAGCACAACGCGCTCGAGCTCGCGCATGTTCTTCTCGCCCAGCAGCTTCTCCTTCGCGGCGCAGATCTTCTCCGCGCGGCCGATGAGAAGCTCCGTCACATCCTCGCGCTTGAGGCTCTTGAGCTCTTCGTCCGTGTACTTGAAATCGGTGGGCAGCGTCAGCCAGCCCAGATAGTGCGCGCGCAGCTCGTTGAAATTCCACTGAGCCGCGTCGTCGCCGCCGAGGTACAGCGCCGCGTTCTCCTCGATGGACTCGCGCATCATCGTGTGCATACTGACGGACATATCCTCGCCCTCGAGCACCTTCTGGCGCTGGCCGTAGATGATCTCGCGCTGCGAGTTCATGACGTCGTCGAACTGAAGCACGTTCTTGCGGATGGAGAAGTTGCGCGCCTCGAGCTTCTTCTGCGCGCTCTCGATCGTGCCGGTGATCATCTTGTTCTCGATCGGCATGTCCTCCTCGACGCCCATCGAGTTCATCAGGTTCTGCACGCGCTCGCCGCCGAACAGGCGCATCAGGTCGTCCTCGAGGCTCAGGAAGAAGCGGCTCGCGCCGGGATCGCCCTGACGGCCGGAACGGCCGCGCAGCTGGTTGTCGATGCGGCGGGACTCGTGACGCTCGGTGCCGATGATGAACAATCCGCCCGCCGCGCGCACCTCCTCGGCCTCGGCCGCGATGGCGGGCTTGAAGCCGGCCTCCAGCTCCGCGTACCGCGCGCGCGCCGCGAGGATCTCCTCGTTGTCGGTGTCGGCGTGGCCGGTGCTCTCGGCGATCATCTCCTCGGAGAAGCCCTCCTTGCGCATCGCGGCCTTCGCCATGTGCTCGGCGTTGCCGCCCAGCATGATGTCCGTGCCGCGGCCGGCCATGTTCGTCGCGATCGTCACCGCGCCCTTCTTGCCGGCCTGCGCCACGATCTCGGCTTCCTTCTCGTGGAATTTCGCGTTCAGCACCTCGTGCTTGACGCCGCGGCGGCGGAGCATCGAGCTCAGCACCTCGCTCTTTTCGATCGAGATCGTGCCCACCAGCACGGGCTGTCCCTTCTTGTGGCACTCCACCACCTGGTCGATGACGGCGTTGTACTTCGCCTGCACGGTCTTGTACACGACGTCGTTCAGATCGGTGCGCTGCACCGGCTTGTTCGTCGGGATCTCCACGACGGCGAGACCGTAGATCTCGTCGAACTCGGCGGCCTCCGTCTGCGCCGTGCCCGTCATGCCGGCCAGCTTGTCATACATGCGGAAGTAGTTCTGGAACGTGATGGACGCCAGCGTCTTCGACTCGTGCGCGACCTCCACGCCCTCCTTCGCCTCGATGGCCTGATGCAGGCCCTCGTTGTAGCGGCGGCCCATCATCAGACGGCCCGTGAACTCGTCGACGATGATGACCTCGCCGTCGCGCACGACGTAGTCGACGTCGCGCTTCATCACGCCGCGCGCCTTGATGGCCTGGTTGATGTGGTGCGCCAGCGTCATGTTGTCGGCGTCCGCGAGGTTCTCGACGTTGAAGTACTTCTCCGCTTTCTCGATGCCGGACTGCGTCAGCGTCGCAGTCTTCTTTTTCTCGTCGACGATGTAGTCGCCGTCGACCTGCTCGTCGTGCTCCTCCTTGTCGTCCAGCTCGGCCACGACGGACGCGCGCAGCGTCTTTGCGAAGTTGTCCGCCAGCTTGTACAGGTCGGTGGACTTGTCGCCCTGTCCGGAGATGATGAGCGGCGTGCGTGCCTCGTCGATGAGGATGGAGTCCACCTCGTCCACGATGGCGTAGTAGTGGCCGCGCTGCACCATCTGCTCCTTGTATGTCACCATGTTGTCGCGCAGATAGTCAAAGCCGAACTCGTTGTTCGTGCCGTACGTGATGTCCGCGTTGTACGCCGCGTGGCGCTCCTCGTTCGTGATGCCGTGCACGATCAGCCCGACGCTCAGGCCCAAAAAGCGGTACACCTTGCCCATCCACTCGGAGTCGCGCTTGGCGAGGTAATCGTTGACGGTGACGACGTGCACGCCCTTGCCCGTCAGCGCGTTCAGATAGACAGGCAGCGTCGCCACGAGCGTCTTGCCCTCGCCGGTCTTCATCTCGGCGATGCACGCGCGGTGCAGCACGATGCCGCCGATGACCTGCACCGGGAAGTGCTTCATCCCCAGCACGCGCCACGCCGCCTCGCGGCAGGTGGCGAACGCCTCGGGCAGGATGTCGTCCAGCGACTCGCCCTTGGCCAGACGCTCCTTCAAAGCGGGCGTCATAGCCTGCAATTCCTTGTCGGTCTTCTTTGCATATTCATCCTCCAGCGCCAGCACCTTGTCGGCGATGGGACGGATCTTTTTGAGCTCTTTCGTGGAGAACGAGCCGAAAATTTTTTCCAGAAAAGACATGGGAACACCTCGTTTTTTTCTCGCGCCTCGGCGTCCGGCCGGGCGGTGTACAACAAACCATTCTATATCTTACTATTTTATGCGCCCACCTGTCAATGAAAATGGCGTAAAATGCGGCGCGGACGCTGTTTTGTTAAAAGTGCAACAAATTTCCTGATTTGCGGCAAGAGAAAGATTGAAAATCGCGATTGTTTTCTTTATAATAGAAAAAGGAGCGGCGTACAAGCCCTGCTCAGGGCCGGCGCCGCGCACACAATACCATTCTAAGAAGTAAGGAGCATGGCTATGACTTATTCGCACGAAGTAGAGCAGATGTGTCCGGTCGCAAAGGGTCCGCACCACGGCCCCGCGCCCATCCCCGAGGAGGGCCAGTGGGTCAAGGCTTATGAGATCAAGGATATTTCCGGCCTGACGCACGGCGTTGGCTGGTGCGCGCCGGAGCAGGGCACGTGCAAGCTCTCGCTGAACATCAAGAACGGCATCATCGAGGAGGCCCTGGTCGAGACCATCGGCTGCTCGGGCATGACGCACTCCGCCGCGATGGCGGGCGAGATCCTGCCGGGCAAGACCATTCTGGAGGCGCTGAACACCGACCTCGTGTGCGACGCCATCAACGTTGCCATGCGCGAGCTGTTTTTGCAGATCGTCTACGGCCGCAGCCAGACTGCGTTCTCCGACGACGGCCTGCCCGTCGGCGCGTGCCTCGAGGACCTGGGCAAGGGCCTGCGCAGCATGACCGGCACCATTTTCTCCACGAAGGCCAAGGGCGTCCGTTATCTGGAACTCACCGAGGGCTATATCACGAAGGTCGCGCTCGACGAGAACAACGAGGCCATCGGCTATCAGTTCGTCCGTCTGGGCAAGATGATGGAGGACATCCGTCACGGCGTCGATCCGAAGACCGCCTACGAGAAGAACATCGGCACCTATGGTCGTTTCGCCGATGCTCCCAAATACATCGACCCGCGTGAAGAGTAAGGAGGACGCAACTATGGCAACTTTTGAGAGTCAAGAGCGCCGCATGCCGAAAATCGAGAAGTGTCTTGCGGCCAACGGTCTGGAGTCCCTGGACGCGTGCCGTGCCATGCTGCTCGAGAAGGGCATCGACGTGGAAGCGATCGTCAAGGGCGTGCAGCCCATCTGCTTTGAGAACGCCGTCTGGGCGTACACGCTGGGCACGGCCATCGCCGTCAAGCGCGGCCTGAAAAACGCCGCCGACTGCGCCGCCGCCATCGGCGAGGGCCTCGAGGCCTTTACCGTTCCCGGCTCTGTCGCCGAGCAGCGCGCCGTCGGCCTCGGCCACGGTAACCTGGGCGCCATGCTCCTGCGCGACGAGACCAGCTGCTTCGCGTTCCTCGCGGGCCACGAGTCCTTCGCCGCCGCCGAGGGCGCCATCGGCATCGCCCGCACCGCCAACAAGGCCCGCAAGACGCCGCTTCGCGTCATCCTGAACGGCCTGGGCAAGGACGCCGCCTACATCATCAGCCGCATCAACGGCTTCACCTATGTCGAGACGGACTTCGACTTCAAGACGGGCGCTCTGACGATCGTCCGTGAGAAGCCTTTCTCCGACGGCGAGCGCGCCGCTGTCAAGTGCTACGGCGCGAACGACGTGCTCGAGGGCGTGGCCATCATGAAGCACGAGGGCGTTGAGGTTTCCATCACCGGCAACTCCACCAACCCCACCCGCTTCCAGCACCTCGTCGCCGGCACCTACAAGAAGTGGGCGATCGAGAACGGCAAGAAGTACTTCTCCGTCGCGTCCGGCGGCGGCACGGGCCGCACGCTGCACCCCGACAACGTGGCTGCCGGCCCTGCCTCCTACGTCCTGACCGACTCCATGGGCCGCATGCACGGCGACGCTCAGTTCGCCGGCTCGTCCTCCGTGCCCGCGCACGTTGAGATGATGGGCCTCATCGGCATGGGCAACAACCCCATGGTCGGCGCCACCGTCGCGTGCGCCGTCGCCGCGTCCCAGGCGTAAGCCTCCGCGCAAACCCCATAACACAGCGCGCCCCGGTCCTCCCGGACCGGGGCGCGTTTTTTGTTTATGCTTTCGTCAGTTCTTCCAGCCGCGCGAGGAACGCGTCCACCGCCTGCGGCGGCGTTGCCCAGCTCGTCACGAGGCGGATGTTCGTCATGCCGGGCGCGGGCGAGCCCATCTCCTCCCAGTGGAACTCGCCGCGCATCTCGTCCAGCACCGCGTCGGGCAGGACGGGGAACTGCTGGTTCGTCGTGCTCGGGGACGAAAAAACGTACCCCAGCGCCATGATGCCGTCGCGCAGGCGCAGCGCCAGCTCGTTTGCATGGCGCGCCAGCGACAGGTACAGGTCGTTTTTCAAAAGCGCGTCGAACTGAACGCCCAGAAGCCAGCCCTTCGCCAGCATCCCGCCGCGCTGCTTCAGCACCCAGCGGAAGTCCGGCTTCAGCGCGTCGTTTACGATCACCAGCGCCTCGCCGAACAGCGCGCCGTTCTTTGTGCCGCCGATGCTGAACGCGTCGCACAGGCGCGCCAGCGCCTCAAAGCCGGCGCCGCCCGCCGCGATGGCGCAGCCGAGGCGCGCGCCGTCCAGATACAGGTACAGCCCCAGCTCGTCGCACGCCGCCCGCAGCGCCGCCAGCTCCTCTTCCGTGTACACGGTGCCGATCTCCGTCGTGTTGCTCACATAGACCAGCCGCGGCTTCACCATGTGCTCGTCGGGGTGCGCCGCGCACACGGCGCGCACGGCGTCCGGCGTCAGCTTGCCGTTTTCGCCCGGCGCGGCGACGCACTTGTGGCCGGTGGCTTCGATCGCGCCCGTCTCGTGCACGCACACGTGCCCGGTCGAGGCGGCGATCACCGCCTCGTGTGGCCGCAGGAACGCAGCGACGGCCGTCATGTTCGTCTGCGTCCCGCCGACGAGAAAATGCACGTCCGCGTCCGGCGCGGCGCACAACTCGCGGATGCGCGCGCCGGCTTCCGCGCAGTGGCCGTCACAGCCGTAACCGGAATTCCCCTCGGTGTTCGTGGCGGCGATCGCCGCCAGCAGGTCGGGGTGCGCGCCCTCGGAATAATCGTTTGTGAATCGGTACAAAATCAGCACTTCCTTTTCGCTGCATTTGTTCCCATTGTAAAACGTGGCCGTGCAAAATGCAAGGCGCTTGCATTTTGCACGGCAATCCTTATAATATGTACTGAAAGAGCGGCGCGCGCCGCACGCATTTTTGTGGGATTGATTCGGGAGGGAACGCCCATGTCGATGGATGAATACAGAAAAGCGCTGAAAATGGGCCAGAAGAATTTCCGCGCCTGCGTCTCGAAGGGACGCTATCCGTATTTGCAGGTGCTCGACGACATCCTTGAGCACACCGACACGGAGAGCATGGTGCCGCTGGGCCTCGTGGACATCCCGATGGAGCTCATCGTCGGAACGAAGACGGCGGGCCGCACGTCGGCGTTCGCGAGCAACTTCATGCCGCTGCTCGGAGAAAAAACAGAGTTTGCGATGAAGTGGGCGACCCTGTGCGAAGCGCAGGAGACCGAGGGCATCCGCGACCCCATCGTCGCGTTCGAGTTCATGAACCGCTTTTACGTGCAGGAGGGCAACAAGCGCGTCAGCGTGCTGAAATACTTCGGCGCGGCCCGCGTGCCCGGCACGGTCACGCGCATCATCCCCAAGCGCGCGGACACAAAGGAAAACCGCATCTATTACGAATTTCTCGATTTCTACACGCTCACGCAGATCAACTTTTTGTGGTTCACCGAGGAGGGCCGCTTTGCCGAGCTCGTCGCGGCCGTCGGCAAGGCGCCTGGCGAGCGCTGGACGCTGGAGGAAAAGCGGCGTCTGGCGTCGGTGTACCTGCGCTTCCGAGAGGCGTACAACGCGCGCGGCGGCGACCGCCTGTCCATCACCGCGGGCGACGCGCTGCTGGCGTTTTTGAAGGTGCACCCGTACGCCGAGACGGCCGAGATGTCGACGAGCGGGATCCACGACGCGCTGGGTAAAATGTGGGACGAGATCGCCGTGCTCACGCGCCCGTCGGCCATCGAGCTGTCGATGGAGCCGCGCCCGTACCGCGACGACCTCTCCAGCATCGCCAAGCGCCTTTTGCAGCACAGCGCGCCGAAACTCAAGGTCGGCTTCGTGCACGAGAAGGACGCCGTCACGTCGTCGTGGACGTACGGCCACGAGCTGGGCCGCAGCGAGCTGGAGGAGACGCTCGGCGACCGCGTCGAGACGCTGTGCATCGACGGCGTCGAGGCGTCCGTCAACGGCGAGGCCGCTATCCGCGAGCTGATCGAAAAGGGCTGCGAGGTCGTGTTCACCACGACGCCGAAGCTGATGGCCCCCGCGCTGAAAATGGCCATCGCGCACCCGGACGTCAAGATCCTCAACTGCTCGCTGAACATGACGCACCCGAGCGTCCGCACGTACTACGGCCGCATCCACGAGGTGAAGTTCCTCATCGGCGCCATCGCGGGCGCGCTGGCCGACGACAACAAGATCGGCTACGTCGCCACGTATCCGACGTACGGCATGACGGCCGCCATCAATGCCTTCGCGCTCGGCGCGAAGATGGTCAACCCGCGCGCGAAGATCCATCTGCTGTGGACCGCGCAGAAGCAGACCGACATCGACAAGTATTTCTATGAGAACGGCGTGTCGATCATCTCGACGCACGACATCCGCGACCCGCGCGGAGACTCCGCGAAGTTCGGCCTCTACCACGTCAAGGACGGCGACATCCAGCACTACGCGATGCCGTTCTGGAACTGGGGCGAGTTCTACGTGCGCATCGTGCGCTCCATCCTCGACGGCGCGTGGCGTCAGGACGAGGACGCCGCCGGCAGCGGCGCGATCAACTACTGGTGGGGCATGTCGACGGGCGTCGTGGACGTCATCACGTCGCGCACGCTGCCCATCGGCACGAAGCGCCTCGTCGACCTCTTGCGCGAGACGATCTGCCGCCGCGACTTCGACCCGTTCCGCGGCGTGCTGTACGCGCAGGGCGGCGTCTGCGTCCAGCCCGAGGAGCACGAGGCCCTCACGCCCAAGCAGATCATCACGATGGACTGGCTGGCCGAGAACGTCATCGGCGAGATCCCTCCGTTCGACACGCTCATCGACGCGGCGAAGCCCCTTGTCACGCTTCAGGGCGTCGGCAAGGCGGAAAAACCCGCCAAGATCTTGTGACGGGGAGAGTGAGATGAAGATTCTTGCCATCGCGGACGTCGAGAGCAAGTGGCTGTGGGAATACTACAAGCCGGAGAAGCTGCGCGGCGTCGACCTCGTGCTCTCGTGCGGGGATCTCGACGCGCGCTATCTCTCGTTCCTCGCGACGTTCACGCCCGCCCCCGTCCTGTATGTGCACGGAAACCACGATGCGCGCTACGATACCCGCCCGCCGGAGGGCTGCGAGTGCATTGAGGACAAGATCTATCAGTTTCAGGGCGTCCGCATCCTCGGCCTCGGCGGGTCGATGCGCTACAAGCAGGGGCCGCACCAGTACACGCCGCAGCAGATGGACCGCCGTCTGGCGCGTTTGCGCTGGCAGCTCTGGCGCGCCGGCGGGGTGGACATCCTGCTGACGCACTCGCCCGCGCTGGGCGTCAACGACGGCCCGGACCTGCCGCACCTCGGCTTCCAGACGTTCCGCACGGTGCTGGACAAGTATGCGCCGCGCTATTTCATCCACGGCCACGTCCATCTGAATTACGGCGCGTCCGTTGAGCGCGCCGTGCAGATCGGCCGGACCACCGTCATTAACGCGTACGAGCGCTGCATGATCGACTACGACGAGGGCCTCACGTACTGACGTACATGAATCCCGCGCGCGCCGCATATCCTGTCATGAGACAGGAGGTGTGAAGATGCGCGAGCTGATCGGGCGCGTGTTCACGGAATACGGCTACTGGGGCGTGTTTGCCCTCATCGCGATCGAAAATCTGTTCCCGCCCATCCCGAGCGAGGTCATCCTCACGTTCGGGGGCTTTCTCACGACGGTCACGGCGCTGACGTACGGCGGCGTCGTCGCGGCGGCCACGGCGGGCAGCTGCGCCGGGGCGGTCATTTTGTACGCCGCCGGCCGCCTTGCGTCGCCGGAGCGCCTCGCCGCGTTCTTTGCAAGCCCCGCGGCCCGCGTGCTGCACATCGAGAGCGCGGACGTGAACAAGGCCGTCGGCTGGTTCGCGCGGCGCGGCGAGCGGTGCGTGTTTTACGGGCGCTGCGTGCCCATTGTGCGCAGCCTCGTGTCCATCCCCGCGGGCATGGCGGGGATGCGGTTCGGCCGGTTCTTCGCGCTGACGGCGGCGGGCAGCCTCGTGTGGGACCTCGCGCTCGTCGGCGCGGGCGCGGCGCTCGGCGCGTCGTGGCCCGTCGCGGCCCGATTGCTCGCACAGGCGTCAGATGTGGTCCGCGCGCTGCTCGCGGCGGCCGTGTGCGCGGCGCTTGCCGCCGCGGCGATCAGAAATTTCAAACGGAGGCGCAGCCATGGGAATGTATGACAGGAATCTGCCCGTCTGGGGCGAGAGCGCGCAAGAGCGCCTCGCGGCGTCGCGCGTCGCGGTGTTCGGCCTCGGCGGCGTGGGCGGCCACGCGATGGAGGCGCTCGTGCGCGCCGGCGTCGGCGCGCTGGCGCTCGTCG
>CALXIU010000099.1 GCA_944388415.1 uncultured Ruthenibacterium sp.
AGCACGGGCACATGGAGGCCGTGGGCTATGACATGTATGTGAAGATGCTCTCGCAGGCGGTGGCGCAGGCGAAGGGCGAGACGTCCGTTGCCGACAAGAGCGACTGCCTTGTGGACATCACGGTGGACGCGTATATCCCGGAGAAATACATCGCGGACGCGTCCGGGCGCATCGAGGCGTACAAGCGCATCGCGGCCATCGACGGGCGCGCGGCGGCCGACGACGTGCTGGACGAGCTGCGCGACCGCTACGGCGAGCCGCCGAAGACCGTCGAGAGCCTGATCGAGATCAGCCTCGCGCGCATCACGGCCGCGCGCCTCGGCGTGTACGAGATCACGCAGCGGGGCGACTCGCTGATCCTCTACTCCGACAACCTCGACCTGCCGACCGTCAAGCCGCTTTTGAAGGCGATGGGGCGTCGGGTGCTGGTGAACGCGGTGGCGAAGCCGTATCTGTCGCTGCGCGTGCTGGACGGCGAGGCGCCGGTGAGCGTTCTGGCCCGCGCGCTGGAGCTGATGGACAAGGGCGAAAAAAGCGAATGACGCGGCGGATTTTTCACACATTCCACATACCGGCGCGGTATGATGAAGCTGAAAGAGGATTTGCCGCATGAAAAGGAGGCGCAACACATGGTTAAAATTCTGATCGCGGACGACGAGCCGCGCATCCGCGCGCTGATCCGCCAGCACCTTGAGCACGAGGGGTTCGCCTGCGAGGAGGCTGCCGACGGCTCGCAGGCCTTGGCCATTCTGACGGCGGGGGGCATCGACCTCGTCATTCTGGACGTCATGATGCCGTTTGTGGACGGCATGACGGTGCTGCGCGAGATGCGCACGCGCAAGATCGCGACGCCCGTCATCATGCTGACGGCGCGCGGCGAGGAATACGACCGCGTGGCGGGACTGGAGAGCGGCGCGGACGACTACGTGGTGAAGCCGTTCAGCACGCGCGAGCTGGTGGCGCGCGTCAAGGCGGTTTTGACGCGGACGCTGCCGAAGTCGCAGGCGGACGGCACGAGCTATGTGTTCGGCGATCTGGTGATCGATACGGCCAGCCACTCCGTGCGCATCGCCGGCGAGGAGACGCAGCTGACGCCCAAGGAGTTCGACCTGCTGGTGTTCCTCGCGTCGAACAAGGGCATCGCGCTGTCGCGCGAGACGATCCTGCAGAAGGTGTGGAACTACGACTACTACGGCGAGGACCGCACGGTGGACACGCACATCAAGATGCTGCGCGGGCATCTGGGCAAATACCGCGACTACATCATCACGGTGTGGGGCGTGGGCTATAAGTTCGACCCCGAGGCCGGCAAGGGGATCTGATCGGTTTGAAACAGAAATTCCGCGGCTTTTCGGGCCGCTCGCTGAGCATCCGCGCGAAGCTGATGCTGTTCGCGGTGCTGCTGGCGGCGGCGGCCATCGGCCTCGTGTGGCTTCTGAACGTGCAGTTTCTGGAGCCGATGTATCACAACCGCATCGAGAAATCGCTTGCGGCGACGGCGGACATGTACGCCGCCATCATCAAAAAGTACGGCGTCATTGAGGACACGTCCTCGCCCGGCGGCGTCGACGCGGACTTCTTCGCGGAGATCACGGCGGTCTCGACGGCCGACGTGCTCTCGGGCAAATGTCTGGAGATCTCGAACGCCGAGCGCAACCTTGTGCACAGCCACAGCATCTCGTACCAGTGCGCGCTGCACCCGAACACGCGCATCGCGTTCTCGGAGAGCGGCACGACGGACTGGAACAGCCTGACGGCCATCGCGCTGCGCACGCGCGTGCTCTTGCAGGGCGACATGACGTACCTGCTGGAGTCATCCGGCGTGGAGCAGATGGTCGTGTGCCGCCGCGTCGCGGACCGGTACGTCGTGATGGTCGCGACCGACCTCGCGCGCATCGGCGAGGCGGCGGGCGTGATCGGGTTCCAGATGCCGGTGATCGCGGGCGTGGTTCTGCTTCTGGGCCTTCTGGGCGCGTACTGGTTCAGCCGGTGGTTCACGAAGCCGCTGTCGGAGCTGTCGTGCGCGGCGCGCGAGATGGCGCGCGGCAACTACAACGTGCGCGTCAGACGCCGCACGGACGACGAGATCGGCACGCTGGCCGACGATTTCAACACGATGGCGGCGGAGGTGGGCCGCGCGGCGGCCCTGCAGCGCGACCTGCTGGCGAACATCAGCCACGACCTGCGCACGCCGCTGACGCTGATCCGCGGCTATGCCGAGACGGTGCGCGACCTGACGGGCGACGACCCGAAAGAGCGCACCGAGCAGATGGACATCATCATCGACGAGACCGACCGTCTGTCGTCCCTCGTCAACAGCGTGCTGGAGCTGTCGAAGTACTCGTCCGGCGCCGCCGGCGGAAAGCCGGTGCGCTTCGACCTCGCGCAGCTGTGCGAGGAGCTGGCGATGCGCTATGAGGACATGTGCCGCAAAAACGGCTGCGAGATGCACGTCGAGACGGACGAGGGCTGCGACGTGGACGCCGACCCCGACGCGATCACGCGCGTGGTGCACAACCTCGTGGCGAACGCGCTGCACCACGCGGGCGGCGACGGGTATATCGGCGTGCGCGTGAAGAAGATGGACGGCTATGTGCGCGTGGAGGTCTCGGATCACGGCGCGGGCATCGCGCCCGAGGACCTGCCGCACATCTTCGACAAGTATTACCGCGCCCGCGCGGACGCGGGCAAGACGGGCACGGGCCTCGGCCTCTCCATCGTGAAGGCCATCCTCGTGCAGCACGGCTGGGATTTCGGCGTCCAGAGCACGCCCGGCCAAGGCTCCACCTTCTGGTTCGAAACCCGTGTTTTTAACAGGACGGCCTGACCCTTTGGCAGCGTCCCCTGCTGCTTGGCAATCAGCGCGCTCCCCGGTTTACAGAAAAAAGAACTGCGTCCCCTTGTGAATCAGGGGACGCAGTTTTTTGATAAGCCGCTGGGGACGGTCACAAAGGCGATGAAGCCCTTGGCAGAAAATCGAGGCCCCAGGTGCGCCAATAGAGGCGGGCTTCTTCGCCCGCTTTGGTGCGGACGGCGATGGTCCCGTCCTGTTCGAACGCCCACGACGCGAGTTCCGGGCGCAGCGCGGACGACATCCAGAACGGCTTCGGGCCGCCGTCCCAGTGAAAGAGGAAGATGTGCTGCGAGTAGACGGGTTCGTCGCGCTCCACCCAGAACGGCCGCGACGCGCCGTAGCTGCCGCGCTTCCAGACGAGCAGCGCGAGGTCGTTCGCGCCGTCGCCGTCGATGTCGCAGCAGAGCAAGCTCTCCACGAGCCACGCGGGATCGCTTTCCCACAGCACGTCGTTTCCGCGCTCGACGCGCGCCGCGCGGCCCTCCACAACGACGCGCTCTGGCGCGCCGTCGCCGTCCACGTCGGCGGAAAAGGCGGCGTCGTGCCACGGCGCGAGGAACGCGCCGTCGTGCAGATATCCGCAAAAGAGCGACCAGGCGCACAACAGCAGCGCCGCCGCGCCAAGAAACGCGCGGCGGCGCTTTGCGCTGTTTTGGGCCGTCACCACTGTTTTTCCGGCGCGACGAAGCCGCTCACCCACCACGGGCGCTCGACGTCGGACGCGCGCGCGAACGTCATGCCGCCGGACGCGTCGAACGTCGGGTCGATGCCCAGCATCTGCCGCCACGTCTCATCCGTCAGGCGCTCGGCGAGCGGCTGCTCGAAGCTGTAGAACGAGAACACGCCGCCCTCCGCGATGCGCAGCGCACCGTCCACGTCCACGATCACAAGGAGACGGTCGACGCGGCCGGTGCCGACCTCCAGCACCGTGCCGTTCGGGTCGGTGGCCACATCCGTGATGATCGCCGCCGGGAAATCCGTCGTATACAGTTCCTGGCCGTCCGTTTTTTCGTCCTTCAGCGCCTCGCGC
>CALXIU010000100.1 GCA_944388415.1 uncultured Ruthenibacterium sp.
ATTTCGCGCGGGGTGCTCTTCCCGTCGCACCACGTCGAGTGGTTGTGCAGGCTGCCCGTTAGGATCATCGCATCGTCTCCTGCTTGACCTTGTGATCGATGACATGGCGGCTCGCGAGCTCACGGCGGATGTCATCGAGCGTGATGCCGCTCTCGACCATCAGTACGAGCACGTGATAGCACAGGTCGGAGATCTCGTAGATGGTCTCCTCGCGGCTGTCCTTCATCGCGCCGATGATGACCTCCGTGCACTCCTCGCCGACCTTTTTCAGAATCTTCTCGCGGCCTTTTTCAAACAGATACGTCGTGTAGCTTCCCTCGGGGCGCTCCTTGTTTCGGCCCTCAAGCAGACCGTACAGCGCGTCGAGAGAGAAGCGCTGCACCGTCTCGTCCTCGAACAGCAGGTTCGTGAAGCACGAGTCGGTGCCGAGGTGGCACGCGGGACCGTCCTTGATGACCTCAACGACGAGCGCGTCGGCGTCGCAGTCGGCCGTGACGGAGACGACGTGCTGCACATTGCCGCTCGTCTCCCCTTTGCGCCACAGCTCCTTGCGCGAGCGCGACCAGAAACACGTGCGCTTTTCGCGCAGCGTGATCTCCAGGCTCTCGCGGTTCATGTACGCGACGGTGAGCACTTTCTTGGTGTAAAAGTCCTGCACGACGGCCGGGATGAGGCCGTGCGAATCAAATTTCAGGGAATCAATGTCCATGGTGGTCTCTCCTTTTATTCAATGCGCATGGGAACGCCCTGCGCGGCGAGATAGCGTTTGAGCTCGGCGATGTTCACCTCACCGAAGTGGAAGATGCTGGCCGCAAGGCCCGCGTCCACGCCGTCGAGCGCAAAGAGGTCGCGGAAGTGCTCCATATTCCCCGCGCCGCCCGACGCGATGATGGGGATGGACACACGCTTCGAGAGCGCCGCGAGCATCTCGAGATCAAAGCCTCCCTTGACGCCGTCCGCATCGATGCTGTTGAGCACGATCTCGCCCGCGCCCGCGGCCTCGCCGCGCGCGGCCCATTCGAGCGCGTCGATGCCGGTGTCCTCGCGCCCGCCCTTCGCAAACACGTGATAGGTGCCGCCGACGCGCGCCGCGTCCATCGAGAGCACGACGCACTGGTCGCCGTATTTCTTCGCGGCCTCGCCGATCAGCGCGGGGTTCGCGATCGCGCCCGAGTTGACGCTGACCTTGTCCGCACCCGCCTTGAGCACGCGCTCGAAGTCGGCCACGGTGCGGATGCCGCCGCCCACGGTGAGCGGGATGAAAATGGTGGACGCAACCTGTTCCAGAATATCCGTGAACAGCGCGCGCTGCTCGACGGTGGCGGTGATGTCGTAGAAGACCAGTTCGTCCGCTCCCTCGTCGTTGTAGCGCCGCGCGAGGGCCACGGGGTCCTCAACGTCGCGCACGCCCTGAAAATTGACGCCCTTGACGACGCGGCCGTCCCGGATGTCGAGACAGGGAATGATTCGTTTCGTGATCATGCCTGCGCCTCCTTCAATACGTCTTCGAGGTCGAGCGCGCCGAGATAGACCGCCTTGCCGACGATGGAGGCGGCGACGCCCATCTCCCGCAGCGCGCGGATCTCTTCGAGCGACGAGATACCGCCCGACGCGGTGACGGCAAGGCCGGGCACTTCGCGCCGCAGCGTGCGGTACACCTCGAGGTTCGTGCCCTGCATCGCGCCGTCGCGCGCGATGTCGGTGTAGATGACGCTCTTCACGCCGTGCTCGAACGCGCGGCGGCAGAACGCAACGCCCTCCTCGCGCGAGGTCTCGAGCCAGCCGTCCGTCGCGACCATGCCGTCGCGCGCGTCGACGCCGAGGGCGATCTGTTCGCCGTACTTCTCCGCCATGTCACACAGAAACGGGAAGTTCTTCACGGCGGCGCTGCCGAGGATGACACGGCCCGCGCCCGCGTCGAGATAGGCGCGCACACGGTGTTCGTCGCGCACGCCGCCGCCGATCTCGACGAACATGTCGGTCGCGGCGAGGATGGAGCGCACCGCGTCGTAATTCGAGAGCGCGCCGTCCTTCGCGCCGTCGAGATCGACGACGTGCAGAAAGCGCGCGCCCTTCGCGGCGAACGAACGCGCGACGGCGGCGGGGTCGTCCGCGTACACCTCGGCGGTGTCGTAGTCGCCGCGCGTCAGCCGCACGACGCGGCCGTCTTTCAGATCAATGGCGGGATAGATGTCCATACTCTCCTCCTCACAGCGACTGGAACGCGCGCAGGATGTCAAGGCCCGCTTTGCCGCTTTTCTCCGGGTGGAACTGGCAGCCGTACACGTTGCCGTTTGCCACCGTGGCGGGCACGGTCACGCCGTATTCGGCGGTGGCGACGAGCGCATCGTCGCAGTTCTTCGCATAGAATGAATGCACGAAATAGACGTGCTGGCCCTCTCGGGTGTTGCGCATCAGCGGGCTGTCCGGCTGCACAAGGTGCAGCGCGTTCCAGCCGATGTGCGGCACTTTCAGCGATTTTCCGGCGGCCTCGAGGTCGGGCTCGAGCGGGCACACACTGCCGCGGATGAAGCCAGCGCCCTCGTGCTCGCCGTACTCATAGCTCTTTTCAAACAGCAGCTGCATGCCGAGGCAGATGCCGAGCAGCGGCACGCCCGCCGCGGCGCGCTCCTTCAGCACGGGAACGAGCCCCGTGGCCGCAAGCTTTTCGGCCGCGTCGCCGAACGCGCCGACGCCCGGCAGGATGATGCGGTCCGCGCGGCGCACTTCGTTCGCGTCCCGCGTGACGGCGCACTCAGCGCCGATGAAGCGCAGCGACGACGCAAGACTGAACAGGTTGCCGACGCCGTAGTCGATGATGGCTGTCATAAGATCGTCCCTTTCGTCGATGGGATCTCGCTGGCGAACTTCTCGTCGATGGCGACGGCCATGCGCAGCGCGCGCGCCAGCGCCTTGAACGCGCCCTCGATGATGTGGTGGCTGTTCTCGCCCGCGAGGCTGCGCAGGTGGATGGACGCGCCGAGGCTGCGGGAGAATGCAAGCGCGAACTCTTTCACAAGCTCGGTGTCGAAGTCGCCGACCTTCTCCGTCGGGATGTCGAGCGCGTAGCCGACGGCCGCGCGGCCGCCGATGTCGACCGCCGCGAGGACGAGCGCCTCGTCCATCGGCAATATGATGTGGCCGTAGCGGTTGATGCCCGCGCGGTCGGCCAGCGCCTCGCTGAACGCGCGGCCCAGCACGATGGCCACGTCCTCGACGGTGTGATGGTAGTCCACCTGCACGTCGCCGCGGCAGCGCAGCGTCAGGTCGAAGCGCCCGTGGCGGGCGAACAGCTCCAGCATGTGGTTGAGAAAGCCGCAGCCGGTGTCGATGTCGTACATGCCCGTGCCGTCGAGCGAGAGCGACAGCTCGATGCTGGTCTCGTCCGTGACGCGGGCGGCGCTTGCCGTGCGTTTCATCTCGTTTCCCCCTTCAGAAATTCCTTCGTGACGGCGACGAGGCGGTGCATCTGCACGCCGGTGCCGACCGTGATGCGCACATAGTTTTCCGTGCGCGGCGCGGCGAAGTGGCGCACGAGGATGCCGTTCTCGCGCAGGAACGCAAAATACTCCGCGCCCGTGCGCGGCGCGGGCGGCGCGGCGAACAGGAAATTCGCGCGGCTCTCCGTGACGGTGAAGCCCAGCGCGCGCAGCGATGTCTTCGTCTCCTCGCGCGCGCCGACGATCTTCGCGCAGCAGGTTTTGAAGTGCTCCGCGTCGCGCACGGAGGCCGCGCCCGCCGCGAGCGTGAGGCGGTTGACGTTATAGGGATTGAAGCTGAACTTGACGGCGTTCAGATCGGCGATGAGCGACGGCGCGCCCACCGCGTAGCCGAGCCGCGCGCCCGCGAGGCTGCGCGACTTCGAGAACGTGCCGACGACGAGGACGTTGTCGTACCGCTGCGTCAGCGGCACGCAGCTCTCCGCGCCGAAATCGACGTACGCCTCGTCCACGACGACGAGGCGGCCGGGATCGGCGGCGACGAGCTTTTCGATCCGGGCGCGCGGCAGCGCGAGGCCGGTCGGCGCGTTCGGGTTCGCGAGGAAAAGTGTCTCCTTCAAACCCTTGTAGTCCTCCGGCGCGAGCGACCAGTCGTCGCGCAGCGGGACGACGCGCGTTTTGACGCCGAAGAGCTGCGCGAACACGGGGTAGAAGCCGTACGTGACGTCCGGGAACGCCGCGCCCGCGTCGCAGAACGCGCGGAACGCGAAGGCGAGCGCCTCGTCCGAGCCGTTCGACGCGAAGACGCAGTTTTTCGGCACGCCGAACGCCTCGGCCAGCGCCGCGAGGAAATCGGTGCACGCGGGGTCGGAGTAGAGGCGCAGGTCGCGCACCTGCTGCGCGCCGATGGCCTCGACGGCGCGGGGCGACGGCGGGAACGGGCTCTCGTTCGTGTTCAGCTTGATGAGGTCGGCGAGCCCGCGCGGCTGCTCGCCGGGCGTGTACGGCTCGAGGCCGGAGAGCGAAGCGGAGAAAAAACGGGTCATTTCACAGCCTCCCGGTCAAAGCGCACGGCGATGCTGCGGGCGTGGCCGTCGAGCCCCTCGCGGTGCGCGAAGTCCTCGATGCGCGTATGTACCTGTTCGAGCGCGTCGCGCGTGTAGTACAGGAAGCTGGACTTCTTCACAAAATCGTCCACCGACAGAGGGCTGGAGAACCGCGCGGTGCCGAGCGTCGGCAGCGTGTGGTTCGGGCCGGCAAAGTAGTCGCCCAGCGCCTCGGGAGCGCTGCGGCCGAGGAAGATGCTGCCCGCGTTCTTGACGCGCGTGAGCATGGCGAACGGGTCGGCGACGCACAGCTCGAGGTGTTCGGGCGCGATGGCGTTCGCGATGTCGACGCCCTCGGAGAGGTCGGACGCGACGATGATCTTGCCGTTTGCCTCGATGCTCGCGCGGGCGATGTCCTCGCGCGGGAGCGTCTTGAGCTGCGCCTCGACTTCTTCGGCGACGGCCCCGGCCAGCGCGCGCGAATCGCACACGAGCACGGCGGACGCCATGCGGTCGTGCTCGGCCTGGCTGAGCAGGTCGGCCGCGACACAGACGGGGTCGGCCTCGGCGTCGGCCAAAACCAGAATTTCGCTGGGGCCGGCGATCATGTCGATGTCCACGAGGCCGTAGACGCGGCGCTTCGCGGTGGCGACGTAGATGTTGCCGGGGCCGACGATCTTGTCGACCTTCGGGATGCTCTCGGTGCCGTACGCGAGCGCGCCGACGGCCTGCGCGCCGCCGGTTTTGTAGATGGCGGTGACGCCCGCGACCTTCGCGGCCGCGAGGATGGCGGGCGCGATGCCGCCGTCCTTCGCGGGCGGCGTGACCATGATGATCTCCGACACGCCGGCGATCTGCGCGGGGATGGCGTTCATCAACACGCTCGAGGGATAGCTGGCGGTGCCGCCCGGCACGTAGATGCCGACGCGCTCGATGGGCGTGATCTTCTGGCCCATCACGACGCCGTCGCGCGTGTGGACGAAATTCGTGCGCTTTTGCAGCGCGTGGTACTCGCGGATGTTCGCCGCGGCCTGCTCGAGCGTCTCGAGAAAGTCCGCGTCCTGCGACGCGACGGCGGCGTCGATCTCCTCGGGCGTGACGCGAAGGCTCGCGGGGCGCACGCGGTCGAAGCGCTCGCCGTAGTCGAGCACGGCGGCGTCGCCGCGCGTCTTCACGTTTTCAAGGATGTCCGCGACGGCCTTTTCGACCGCCTCTCCCGCCTGCGTGTCCTCGCGGCGGAGGATCTCCTCCAGAGAGACCTCGGCGCGGTCCAGAATTTTCATCATATCCGTTCCCTCATTCCTGCGCAGATTCTGTCAATGGTTTCCTTTTCAAACTGGTAGCTGGCCTTGTTCGCGATGAACCGCGCCGAGCTTTCGGCGACGGTGGCGATGACCTCGAGGCCGTTTTCCTTGAGCGTCGTGCCCGTCTCGACGATGTCGACGATGACGTCCGACAGGCCCAGGATGGGCGCGAGCTCGATGCTGCCGTTCAGCTTGATGAGCTCGGTGCGGCGCGAGAGGCCGTCGTAATACGCCTTCGCGACGTTCGGGTACTTCGTGGCGACGCGCAGCGGCAGCGAGAGGTCCTCCTGCCAGCCCTTTTTCGCCGCGACGGCGAGGCGGCACGCGCCGAAGCCGAGGTCGAGCAGCTCGTACACGTCGGCGCGCGTCTCGAGCAGGACGTCCTTGCCGACGACGCCGACGTCCGCCGCGCCGTGCTCGACGTAGATGGCGACGTCGCCGGGCTTGACGAGCAGATAGCGCACGCCCTGTTCGGGGTTTTCGAACACGAGCTTGCGCCCGCCCTGCTCAAGCTCCGGGCACCCGCAGCCGAGCTGCGAAAAGAGTTTGTAGACCTTGTCGCCGAGGCGTCCCTTCGGCAGTGCGATGTTCAGCATGGCGAGCCCTCCGTTTCCGTGATCGTCCCGTCGGCGCGCACTTGCACGACGCGCCCGGCCCGGAAGCCCGGCGGCACGAGCGGCTCGGCGCGCACGACGCCCTCGGCCTCGTACGCCCGCGCGGCGCACGCCACATCCGCGGGCTTCGCGGCCGGGTCGTAGACGATCAGCACGTCGGCGTCGAACGCGCGCTGCTTCGGGAACGCGCGCGCGAGGCCGTCCAGCATCAGCGCGAAGCCGACGGCGCTCTGCGGCTTTTCGCACTTGCGCATCAGCGGGTCGTACCTTCCGCCCGTCAGAACGGCCTGCGGCACGCCGCGCACAAAGCCCTGCATCACGAGGCCGTTGTAGTAATCCATGTCGCTCTCAAGCGAGAAGTCGACGCGCACGTTCGCGTCCGGGCAGACGACGGCGAGCGTGTCGCACACGCCCTCGATGCGCGCGACGGCCTGCTCCATCTGCGCCGACCGGCACAGCGCGCGGGCGCGGCGCAGCGTCTCGTACGGCGCGCCGCACAGCTCCGCGAGCTGCGCGAGCGCTTCGCCCGCGCCGTTTTCCGCCAGCGCGCGCAGCGCCTCGGCGCTCTTCGCGCCGAGCGCCTCGTTCGCCCGCGCGCGCACCGGCTCCGGCAGGCCCAGCGCGTCGTACAGCCCCGCGACGAACGACGCGTCGCCGAGGCTCAGCACCGTCTCGCCGCCGACGGCCGCGAGGCTCTTCGCGGCCAGCACCGCGACCTCCGCCTCCGCGTACGCGTCGATGGCGCCGATGCTCTCGACGCCCATCTGGCGGATCTCGCGCACCTCGCCGCCCGCGCGGCGCGCGCGGAAGACGCTCTCTACATAATATAATTTCTGCGACACCGTCTCGGGCTTCGTGTTCTTGACGATGCTCATCGTCACGTCGGGCTTCAGCGCCAGAAGCCGCCCGAACGGATCGTTGAACGTCACCAGCCCCTCGCCCTTCAAAAAGCTCTTGTTCGCGAGATAGTAGTCGTAGCTCTCAAAGCTGCTCATGCGGTAGCGCACGTAGCCGCTTTGCTCGAACAATCCCTGCAAGGCAAGCGTCACGGCCTCGTCCTTCGGCAATGCTGCGTTCACTTCCCCGCCCTCCTTTTTTTCTCTGACTGCCATCCAGTATAGCCGATTCGGATGCTTTAGTCAAGTAAATTACTAAAGTATTTTCAGCAAAAAACGGGGAAAGCGCGCTTTCCCCGTTGCGCGGCGCGTCACTCGTCGAGCTTGAGCACCGCGGTGAACGCCTCGCTGGGCACCTGGACGCTGCCGAGCTGGCGCATTTTCTTTTTGCCTTCCTTCTGCTTTTCCAGCAGCTTCTTCTTGCGTGTGATGTCGCCGCCGTAGCACTTCGCGAGCACGTCCTTGCGCATGGCGCGCACGGTCTCGCGCGCGATGATCTTGCCGCCGATGGCCGCCTGGATGGGCACCTCGAACAGCTGGCGCGGGATGTTGTCCTTCAGCTTTTCGGCGAGGCGGCGGCCCTTGGCGTAGGCCATGTCCGCGTGGACGATCATCGACAGCGCGTCGACCATCTCGCCGTTGAGCAGGATGTCCAGCTTGACGAGTTTGGATTCGACGAAGCCCTTCCACTCGTAGTCGTAGCTGGCGTAGCCGCGGCTGCGGGACTTGATGGCGTCGAAGAAGTCGTAGACGATCTCGCCGAGCGGCAATTCATAGTGCAGATCGACGCGCGTCTCGTCGAGGTATTTCATGTCGCGCATCGTGCCGCGGCGGTTCTGGCACAGCTCCATCAGGCTGCCGACGTACTCCGACGGCGTGAAGATGTGCGCGTCGACGAACGGCTCCTCGGCCTTCGCGATCTGCGCGGGGTCGGGGTAGTTCGTCGGGTTGTCGATCAGCTGCACCGTGCCGTCGGTGAGCGTGATGCGGTACTCGACGCTGGGCGCGGTGGTGACGAGATCGAGGTCGAACTCGCGCTCGAGGCGCTCGATGATGATCTCAAGGTGCAACAGGCCCAGAAAGCCGCAGCGGAAGCCGAAGCCGAGCGCGGCGCTCGTCTCCGGCTCGAACGACAGCGACGCGTCGTTGAGCTGCAATTTTTCCAGCGCGTCCTTGAGGTCGGGGTACTTCGCGCCGTCGGCGGGGTAGATGCCGCAGAACACCATCGGCGTGACCTTGCGGTAGCCGGGCAGCGGCTCGGCCGCGGGGCGCGAGGCGAGCGTGACGGTGTCGCCGACGCGGGTGTCGGCCAGCGTCTTGATGGACGCGGTGAAGTAGCCGACCTCGCCCGCGCGCAGCTCGCCGCACGGCGCGAGGTCTGTCGCGCCCATATGGCCCACCTCGACGAGCGTGAACTGCGCGCCGGTGGCCATCATGCGGATGGTGTCGCCCGCCTTCATCGCGCCGTCGAACACGCGCAGATAGACGATGACGCCCTTGTAGCTGTCGTACACCGCGTCAAACACGAGCGCCTTGAGCGGCGCGTCCGCGTCGCCCTTCGGCGCGGGGATGTCGGACACGACGCGCTCGAGCACGTCCTCGATGCCGATGCCCATTTTGGCCGACACGCGCGGCGCGTCGAGGCACGGCAGGCCGATGACGTCCTCGACCTCCTTTGCCACGCGGTCGGGCTCGGCGGAGGGAAGGTCGATCTTATTCAGGATGGGGACGAGCTCGAGGTCGTGCTCGAGCGCCATATACGTGTTCGCGAGCGTCTGCGCCTCGACGCCCTGGCTGGCGTCGACGACGAGCACCGCGCCCTCGCACGCGGCGAGCGAGCGCGACACCTCGTAGCCGAAGTCGACGTGGCCCGGCGTGTCGATGAGGTTCAGCTCGTATGTCTCGCCGTTGTGCGCCGTATACTGAAGCGTGACGGCGCGCGCCTTGATCGTGATGCCGCGCTCGCGCTCGAGCTCCATGTTGTCGAGCAGCTGCGACTCCATGCGGCGCTCGTCCACCGCCTTCGTGCACTCGAGGATGCGGTCGGCCAGCGTGGACTTGCCGTGGTCGATGTGCGCGATGATGCTGAAATTCCGGATGTGCTGTGCGTCCAAAGAACGTACCCCCGTATCGCCTGATTTGGGCCCTTTTCCGGGCTGATAGTATATTGTATCACAAAACGCCCGCGCACACAATAAAAACCCGCGATCCAGCCAGACGATTCCGGAGTATTTTCGCCCCGAAGGCTCTTTCCCATGCCTTTGGTCCCTTTCTCTGTTCACCCGCCCGCATCCGTCAAACCGATATACAATTTGTACTATTATGTCAAATTATTTCAATTTGG
>CALXIU010000101.1 GCA_944388415.1 uncultured Ruthenibacterium sp.
GGTTTCGGATTCGGTTTCGAGTTCGTTGAGGACGCATTCGACGGCGTCCCGTGCCTCGCCGTACGAAAAGCCGCGGCGCGCCAGCGCCGCCAGCACCTTTTCGCGCCCGCCGGCGACGAGCTTCGAGCGGTACGATTTGCGCACAAGCGCGAGGCACGCGCCCTCGCACGCCTCGGCGCACTCGTCGGCGGCCTGTTCGGCGAGGCCGCGGCCGACGCCGCGCTGCACGAGCTTTTCCACGATCTGACGCCGGGACTTGTTCTGCGCCGCGAGCTGCCGCGCATAGCGGCGCGCGAACGATTCGTCGTCCAGCAGGCCGAGGCGGTCCATCGCGGCGACGGCCGCGGCGGCGGTGTGCGCGTCGAAGTCGCGGCAGAGCTTTTCATACAGCTCCTGCGAGGCGTGGTCGCGCACGGCGAGAAGGCGCAGCGCCTTGTCCTTGGCGCGGCGCTCGTCGCTGTCCGCGCGCAGCGAAGTGAGAGCCGCGGCGTCCAGCGCGCAGCCCTCGCGGATGTGATGATGGTGCAGCGTCTCGCCGTCGACGGAGAAGAGGAATGCGTCCTCCTCGTCGAACAGCGCGAACCGGCCGCGTTTTGTCTCGGTGATGCGCGAGATCGTCATGCGCCCTTAGTCCTCGACCATGATGTCGATGCTGGGCTTCGAGCGCCGCGACGGCTTCGCGGGCGGCGCCTCGGCGGGCGCGGGCGCTTCGGCCTCCTCCGCCTTCGCGGCGGCGGGCTGCTTGACGGGCGCGTCGTCGATGTTGGCCGGGCGCTTGAGCACCTCGCCCTTTTTCAGCGTGTACAGCTTGTCGGCGTTCTCGCGCACGAGCTTTTCGATCTCGGCGAAGAGGTCGGGGTGCGCGTCGAGGTACGCCTTCGTGTTGTCTCGGCCCTGGCCGAGGCGGGTGTCGCCGTAGCCGAACCACGCGCCGCTCTTCGTGATGAAGCCGAGCTTGACCGCGAGGTCGAGCAGCTCGCCCGTCTTGGAGATGCCCTGGCCGAACATGATGTCGAACTCGGCCTCCTTGAACGGCGGCGCGACCTTGTTCTTCACGACCTTCGCGCGCGTGCGGTTGCCGACGAGCGCGCCGGTGGAATCCTTGAGGCCCTCGATGCGGCGCACGTCAATGCGCACGGACGAGTAATATTTCAGCGCGCGGCCGCCTGCGGTGACCTCGGGGTTGCCGTAGACGACGCCGACCTTTTCGCGCAGCTGGTTGATGAAGATGGCGACGGTGCCCGTCTTGCCGATGACGCCCGTCAGCTTGCGAAGCGCCTGGCTCATCAGGCGGGCCTGCAATCCGACGTGCGAATCGCCCATCTCGCCCTCGATCTCGGCGCGGGGCACCATCGCGGCGACGGAGTCGATGACGATGGCGTCGATCGCGCCCGAGCGCACGAGCGCCTCGCAGATCTCGAGCGCCTGCTCGCCGGTGTCCGGCTGGCTGACGAGCAGCGAGTCGATGTCGACGCCCAGCGCCTTCGCGTACACGGGGTCGAGCGCGTGCTCGACGTCGATGAACGCGACCTCGCCGCCGCCCTTCTGCGCCTCGGCGATGCAGTGCAGCGCGAGCGTCGTCTTGCCGGAGGATTCCGGGCCGTAGATCTCGACGACGCGGCCGCGCGGCAATCCGCCGATGCCGAGCGCGAGGTCGAGCGACAGGCTGCCGGTGGAGATGGCGTCCACCTGCATCGTGACGTTCTGGCCCAGCTTCATCACAGCGCCCTTGCCGAAGCTCTTTTCGATCTGTGCGAGCGCCGTCTCGAGCGCGCTCTTTTTATCTCCGCCCGTCTTTTTCTCAGGCGAGGGGAGCGGTTTTTTCTCCGCCATGCGTGTTCCTCCCGTTTTTTCAATGCGGTGATCGTATGATATGAGTATAGCAGCCCTTCCGTCCCATTGTCAGGACAGTCCGGCGGCGTGTTCCCAGTTGAGTAATAGTATACCCCAAACGCGCGAAAAATGCAATTTCACGGCGCGAAGCCGACGGCGCAGCGCGGGCGTTCCTCCGCGTCGGGCAGCACGTCCAAGCCGCGGTATCCGTTCTCCGCGAGGATGCCTCGCACGGCCTCCTCCTGCGTGTCGCCGATCTCGAACACAAGCGCGCCGCCCGCTTTGAGCGCGAAGCGGTACGCCCGCGCGATGTGGCGGTAAAACGCGAGGCCCTCGTCCGGCGCCTCGAGCGCCGTGCGCGGCTCGAACGCGAGCTCGGGCGCGAGGTGTTCCATCTCCGCCGCCGTGACGTACGGCGGGTTTGAGACGATCACGTCGAGCGACGCGGGCGCGAGCGTTTTTTCAAAGCCGAACACGTCGGCCTGCACGGCGCGCACCTGCGGCGCGAGCGCCGCGGCGTTTTCGCGCAGATAGCGCATCGCGCCGTCGTATTTTTCGACGGCCGTCACCCGCGCCCCACGCACGAGGCGCGCGACGGCGATGGCGATGGCGCCCGTCCCGGCGCAGAGGTCGAGCACGGACGCGCCCGGGCCGGCCCGGCGCGTGAGGCGCGAGGCCGTGAGGGCCGTGACTTCGGTGTCGTCGCGCGGGATCAGCACACCCTCGCCGACGCGCAGCGTGAAGTCGAGGAAATCCCACTCGCCGAGGATGTATTGCAGCGGACGGCGGCGCGCGCGGTCGGCGCACATCGCCTCGAGCCGCGCGGCCCCGTCCGGCGAGAGCGGCGTCTCGGGGAAGACGCGCGGGTCGGTCTCACCGACCGCCATACACAGGCACAGCGCGTCGTACGCGGCGTCCTCGACGCCCGCGGCGCGCAGCTTCGCGCGGATCTCGCGGTACGCCCCGCCGAGCGTCACCACGCGGCGTCCTCCTTGTTTTCGGGCAGGACAGGTTTCACGGCTTCAATGGCGCACTCGATCATCGAGTCGTCCGGCTCGTTCGTCGTGATGCGCTGGAGCCACAGGCCCGGCGCGGCGACGGCGTGCGAGAGCGCGTTGTCGCAGCGGCCGCAGAACTTGATGATCTCGTAGCTGACGCCGACGACGACGGGCAGGCACAGCAGCTTGAGCGCGGCGCGCGCGCCGACGCCCGTCGACGGCAGCAGCGCCCCGACGAGGATGCTGACGAGGATGACGATCAGCAGGAAGCTGGTGCCGCAGCGCGGGTGGAAGCGCGTGCACGTGCGGATGTTCTCGATCGTAAGCTCCCTGCCCGCCTCGTAGCAGGCGATGGTCTTGTGCTCCGCGCCGTGGTAGGCGAACATGCGTTTCATTTCCTTCATGCGGCTGACGGCGGCGAGATAGCCGACGAGCAGCGCCACCTTGACGACGCCCTCGAGCAGCGAGCGCGTCCAGCCCAACTCGACAAAGCGCGCCGGAATGCCCACGAGCAGCGTGGGCAGAAAGATGAACAGCACGACGGCGATGACGATGCCGAGCACAGACGCCGCGGCCATCAGGAAATCGGTGCCCTTCTTGCCGAATTTGTCGTTGACCCACTTGTCGAAGCCGGTCAGCTCCTCCTCCTCGCCCTCGAGCGCGATGTCGGCGCTCGCCGTCAGGCAGCGGTAGCCGGTGACGAGCGAATCGACGAAATTGCACACGCCGCGCACGAGCGGCAGCTTCTGCCACGGGCGCTGCTTCACGTCGCTGACCGTCGTGCGGATCTCGCCGCCCGGCGCGCGGACGGCCATGGCCATCTTCTCCGGGCCGCGCATCATCACGCCCTCCATGATGGCCTGACCGCCGACGCTCGTTTTGAATGCACAGGAATTTTTTGCCATTTACTCGGTTCCCTTCTCCGGGGGCTCGTCCGTCCCCTTCTTGTACAGCGGCAGGCGCACGGTCACGGTGGTGCCGCTGCCCAGCTCGCTCTGAATGTCCACGCCGCCGCCGTGCGCGGCGACGATCTCGTCCACGACGGCAAGGCCGATGCCGGAGCCGCGCACCGCGCCGCGCCCCTTGAAGAACTTGACCTTGACGTTCTCGAGGTCCTCGGGGGCGATGCCCTGGCCCTCGTCGGTGATGTTGACGTACGCGTTCACGCCGTCGCTCAAAATTTCCAGTGTGATCGTCCCGCCCGCGTGCGAGTACTTGACGGCGTTGTCGAGGATGTTGACGAACACCTGGCGCAGGCGGCGCGGGTCGGCCCAGACGGGCATCGGCAGCTCCGGTTCCTCGTAGACGAGGCGGATGCCCTCGCCGGTGATGCGCGGCTCGGCCATCAGCGCGGCGTCCGACAGCTCGGCCACGAGGTCGAGCGCCTCGCCCTCGAGCTTGAGGCCGTTTTGCATCCGCGAGAAGTCGAGAAGCTCCTCGACCATCGAATACAGGCGGTCGGTCTCGTTCGCGGTGATCTGCCCGCCGCGGTGGAAGCTGGGGTCGGACGGGTCGTTCACGCGCTCGATCGTCTCGATCCAGCCCTTGATGGACGTCAGCGGCGTGCGCAGCTCGTGCGACACCGACGAGATGAACTCGTTTTTCATCCGCTCGGACTTGTCCAGCTCGCCCGCCATGTGGTTGATCGTGTCGCACAGCTTGCCGATCTCATCATTGTATTTGTTTGTGATGCGGATGTCAAGGTTGCCCTTGGCCATGCGCGCGGCCGTGCGCTCGATCTCGCCGATGGGGCGCACGATGCTGCGGATGAAGAACACGCCCGAGCGCACGCTGACGAGGATGACGACGAGCACCAGCGCGACGCTGGCCGCCGTGACGCCGCCGATGCTCTCGTCGACGAGCGTGAGGCTCGTGACGATGCGCACGGCGATGAAGTCCTCGGCCGCGAACGGCAGCAGCGACGTGACGGCCATGACCTTTTCGCCCATCGGCGTGCGGTAGACGGCGCTGCCGATGCCGCTTGTGCTCTGCAACGCGGCGATGAGGTCGTCGGGCGTCTCCGTCTGCGCGGGGACTGCGCCCGTCGTGGAGACCGCCGCGCGGCCGGACGAGTCGATGAGCATCAGCTCGAACTTGTCCTTTTCGGAGAACTGCTCGAGCATCCTTCGCAGCAGGACGCCGCGGCCCTCCTCCGTCTGCGTGTCGCCCACGGACAATTGCGTGATGATGGTGGACACGCGGGATTCGAGCGCGCGGCGCACGGAGTCGTAATTCGTGCTGACGGTGAAGTACAGAAATACCGCCTCGGCGGCGACGAGCACCAGAATGGTGATGAGCAGGCTTCCGCGCACCCATCGCCGTGTGATGCTGCTGTTCATGGGCGCGCCCTCCTCCCGAAAAATGATCCCGCCGTCAGCCGTTCCAGCGGTAGCCGTAGCCCCACACCGTCAGGATGTGGCGCGGGGACGAAGGCTCGTCCTCCACCTTCATGCGCAGACGGCGGATGTTGACGTCGACGATCTTCACGTCGCCGTAGTAGTTTTCTCCCCACACGCCCTCGAGGATCTTCTCGCGCACGAGCGCGCCGCCCGAATTCGCGAAAAACAGCTCCATGATCTGGAACTCCACCTGCGTGAGGTCGATGGGCTTGCCGTTTTTGTAGAGCACGCGGCTCTTCTGGTCGAGCACGAAGCTGCCGGAGACCATGCGGCCGTCCGTTTCGGGCGCGGCGTCGCCGCCCGCGCTGCGCGCGACGCGGCGCACCAGCGCGTCCACGCGCGCCAGCAGCTCGCTGACGGAAAACGGTTTTGTCATGTAGTCGTCCGCGCCGATGGACAGGCCGCGGATCTTGTCGGTTTCGAGCGTCTTTGCGCTGAGGATGATGATGCCCACGGCGGACGAATCGCGCCGCAGCGTCTCGCACAGCGAAAAGCCGCTCATGCCCGGCAGCATCACGTCCAGAATGGCCACATCGTAGCTCTGGTCAAACAGCGCCAGCGCCTGCTCGGCGCTGCCCGCCTCCGAGACCTCATACCCCGCCATGCGCAGGTTCAGAGCGATGACCTCGCGGATGGCCTCCTCGTCCTCGACGACCATGATCTTTCTCATATTCCGGTTTCCTCCCTTGTCCGGTTCACTGTATCAGGGAAAAGCCCTTCAGGATGATCTTCGCCGTGTCCTCGTTCACGCGGGAGGGCACGTTCACGTACACCTTTTTGTCCTCCGTCGCCCCGGCGAGCGCGTAGCTGTCCGACGCGACCGTTTCGTCGCGGTCGACCGTGCGCACCGTGGCGAGCACTTCGTTCGTTGCGGCGTCCCGGACGAGCCAGTCGCTCAGCGTTCCGTCCGCGAGCACCACCCTGCCGCGCCACGCCAGCGGCAGGCGCAGGAAACAGCCGTTCGTCGCGTCGTACACGCCGAAGCGCACGCCGTCCTGCTCCAGCGCGCTCACGTCCATCTGCCCGAGCGTCGGTTCCGGCTCCGGCTGCGCCGGGAGCGGCGCGCTCTCCGGCGCGGACGACGGGTCCTCGCCGGGCGCGGAGCCGGACGCTGACGCGGGACCGGAGACGGAAGCGCTCGCCGGATCGGGCGGCGCCTCCTCCTGCGCGCCGGCGGGCGTCTGCGCCGCGGGCAGTTCGACCGTCTGGTCGGGCGACCAGTCGGAGCCGAGCAGGTCCTGCCAGACGACGAAGTAGAACCGCCGCGCGTAGTTGATCGTGTTGACGGCCTCGATCTCCACCGGCAGCTCGTACGCGCCGAGGCCATCGAAATCCGTCGGCGCGAGGCCGGACACGGGCCGGCGCGTCATCTGCGGCGCGCCGAGGGCGCCGGAGAGAAGATAATCGTTGTTGACGACGAACAGTTCGCTGACGCGGCCCTCGTCGCTGGAAGCGCCGTCGGCGATGAGGCCCGTCCTCTGCCCGCTGCGCGTGACGTACAGGCCGTCGCACGAGACGAACTCCTCGCCCAGCGACAGCATCTGACGCACGCCGACGCCGCCCGCCGTCTCGGCGAGCACGGCGATGTCGACGGACGCCTGCGTCACGGGCAGCACGACGGCCAGCTCCGTGCCGCCGCCGTCGAAAATGTCCTCCGAGAGATAGCTGGTGTACGCGCACGTGTACAACTGCATAACGCTGTCGGCGCGGTAGCTGTAGACGGCGAGGTATTTGTCGGTGAGCGTCGTGTTGGCATAGCCGACGATGAGCTGCACGCCCTCGCCGAGAAGCTTTGCCTCCTCGACGCTGGCGACCTCGGAGCCGAGGCCCGCGATCTCGTACACGACCTGCCAGCCGCCGTCGCGGTTTTCCAGGATGGCGAGGTGCACGTCCGTGCCCTTTGCCTCGGTGACGTACAGCGCGGCGGCCTCGTCCTCGCCGTCGCCGTCGAAATCGGAAAAGAGCAGAGGAGCCATCTCGCTGCCGCCGCGCGGGTACTTGAGCTGGAGCGCCTCGCCGAGGTAAGACGTCAGCGCCGCCTGCACGGCGCTCTGCGCCTCGTTCGGCTGCGGCGCGCGCAGCAGCTCCTCGATGCTCTGGCGGGCGGTGCAGCCCGCGAGCACGAGCGCGGCGGCCGCCGCGCACAGCGCGCGCAACCATTTCATGCGGCCGCCCCCTTTGTCCGAAAAATCTCTGATTTCTTATTATACACCAGCAAAGCGCCGGCGCGCAATCTTTTTCACACCAGCACGCACGTGCAAAGCATCACCAGCGAGCCGGCGCACACGCCCGCGGCGCACGTCCCGCGCGAATGCGCGTACCCGGCGGGGAACAGCTCAGCGGCGCAGACGCACAGCATCACGCCCGCGATGAACGCGAGCATCCC
>CALXIU010000102.1 GCA_944388415.1 uncultured Ruthenibacterium sp.
GATTCCACTTCACCTGCGCGACGCGCGCCGCGTCCGCCTCCGTCTCCACGCGGCAGTCCACGCCGAAGCCGGAGCCGCCGCACAAAAACGCCGGGAACTCCGCCGTGCGCAGCCCAAGCACCGGCACGCCCATCGTCTCCAGATACTCCAGCGTCGGGCCGGTGTCGCCCGGCAGCTTCACGCCGGAGCACACGACGGCCACGGGCGTCTGGCGGATCTCCTGCAAGTCGGCGCTCACGTCGGCTGCCGCCGCGCCCGGCCGCGCCGCGCCGATGCCGCCCGCAGAGAACACATGAATGCCCGCGAGGCTCGACAGCACCATCGCCGCCGCGGCCGTCGTCGCGCCCGACAGGCGCATCGCCGCCGCGATGGGCAGGTCGCGCCGCGAGATCTTCCGAAGCTCCCGCGCGCGGCACAGCCGCTCCAGCTGCTGCGCCGACAGCCCCACGTGCAGCACGCCGTCCAGCACCGCCGTCCACGCGGGCACGGCGTGTTCGGCGCGCACGGCCTGTTCCAGCGCGCGCGCCTCCCGCGCGCCGTCCGGCGTGTGCACAAGGCTCGTCGTCTCCAGCGAAACGACGGCGCGTCCCAGCCGGATGGCCTCGCCGACCTCGGGCGAGACGTCGAGATATTCCCTCAGATTCACGCGCGCGCCTCCCTTGCTGCGATATGACTTCATTGTACTTTTTTTTGCCGTGCGGGTCAACCGCTTTGTATATTGGAACGCCCATCCGGTCACAATAGCTTCAGCACCGGCCCGCGAGGGCAAAGGGAGGAACAATATGAACAAGCATTCCAAGGCCGCGGGCTTCTGGAGAGGCAAGGGATTTTATCTCGCGCTGACGCTGATCGTGGCGTGCTCGATGCTCGTCAGCTTTCTGGCCATCGACACGATGATCGACAGCCTCGCCGCCCCGCGGGAAGACATCACCGGAGAGGAGGACATCATATGGCAGCAGGAGGACCTGCCCATCGACACCAGTCAGGAGTCCGTGCCGGTCGAGCCGTTCTCCTCGTCGTCACAGCAGCAGAGGCCGCAGTCCTCGCAGCCTGCGCCGTCCGCTGCGTCCGAAGCATCCGCTGCGCCGTCGCAGCCCGCCGCACAGCCGCAGCAGTCAGAGCCGTTGCGCGTCTGGCCGGTCTCGGGTGAGCTGACGGCGCCGTTCAGCGGCGACGAGCTCGTCTTCAACGAGACGATGCAGGACTGGCGCACGCACAACGGCGCCGATCTCGCCGCCGATGAGGGGACCGCGGTCGCCGCGCCCGTCTCCGGCAGCGTGAAACGCGTGTACGAGGACGGCCTGTGGGGCGGCGTCGTGGAGATCGAGGCCGCGGACGGCGCGCTCGTGCGCGTGTGCGGCCTCGCGGACACCAAAACCGCGGAGGGACAGACCGTGACCGCAGGCGACGAGATCGGCGCGTCCGGCGAGATCGCCGCCGAGTCGGCCGGCGCGCCGCACGTGCACGTCGAGGTGCTCGCCGGCGGGGAATATATCGATCCGCAGCAGTATTTCAGCGCGGAGTGAACCGGCGGCGGGCGGCTGTGAAAAGCCGCCCGCCGTTTTACGCGCGCTTTACATAGACAAGGGCAGGGAAAATGTGCTATAATACCATACGCAGAAAAAGACATGACACAGTTTCAGAGCACTGTTGATGCAAAAAAGGAGAGTATTTCCATGGGAAAATTCCATTTTATCCCGACTGAGATCGAGGGCGTCGTCATCATCGAACCCACCGTGTTCGGCGACGACCGCGGATATTTTATGGAGACGTTTCAGGCCGAGGAGTTTGCCGCCGCGGGCATCAAGGGGCCGTTCGTGCAGGACAACCAGTCCAAGAGCACGAAGGGCGTTCTGCGCGGCCTGCACTTCCAGAAGGAGCACACGCAGGGCAAGCTCGTGCGCGTCGTGTCCGGCGAGGTGTTCGACGTCGCGGTCGACTGCCGCCCGAACAGCGCGACATTCGGCAAGTGGACGGGCGTCGTGCTGTCCGCCGCGAACAAGAAGCAGTTCTACATCCCCGAGGGCTTTGCCCACGGGTTCCTCGTCCTGTCGGACGAGGCCGAGTTCACGTACAAATGCACCGATTATTACGATCCTTCCGCCGAGGGCGGCGTGCGCTGGGACGATCCCGACGTCGGCGTCGAGTGGCCGCAGGTGGACTGCGAGCTGAAGCTCTCCGCGAAGGACAAGGAGCACAGGGGATTTGCGGAGCAGACGTTCGAGTTCTTCGAAAGGTGGTAAGCGCCGATGCGGATGTTGGTCTCCTACTGCAAGGATTTCTGGCGCTTCCGGTTCCTTCTGCAAAACCTCATCAGCCGCGACTTCAAGCTGAAATACCGCCGCAGCGTGCTGGGCGTCGTGTGGAGCGTGCTCAACCCCCTGTTGATGAACGTGGTGATGGTGGCGGTGTTCTCCACCATCCTAGACATGCGCGGCGCAGGCATCGAGAATTTCTCGGTGTACCTGATCATCGGCCAGCTGCTGTTCAATTTCTTCAACGAGGGCACCTCCACGGCCATGAGCAGCGTGCTGGCCGCGGCGCCCCTCATCAAGAAAGTGTATATCCCCAAGTATATTTTCCCG
>CALXIU010000103.1 GCA_944388415.1 uncultured Ruthenibacterium sp.
CTGCTGCGTCTCCGGCTGCGGCGAGATCACCGTGGACTATGACAACAAGCTGTTCACCCTCGGCGGCAAGACCTATCACGAGGGCGACTGGATCTCCATCGACGGCTCCACCGGCAACATCTACGGCGAGGCCATCCCGACGGCTGCCGCCACCATCTCCGGCGACTTCGGCCGCTTCATGCAGTGGGCGGACGCCGCGCGCACGCTGAAGGTCTACACGAACGCGGACAACCCCCGCGACGCGAAGCAGGCCGTCGAGTTCGGCGCCGAGGGCATCGGCCTGTGCCGCACCGAGCACATGTTCTTCGAGGGCGACCGCATCAAGGCCGTCCGCGAGATGATCGTCGCCGAGGACGTCGAGGGCCGCAAGAAGGCGCTGGCGAAGATCCTGCCGTATCAGCAGGGCGACTTCGAGGCCATGTACAAGGTGATGGGCGACCGTCCCATGACCATCCGCTACCTCGACCCGCCTCTCCACGAGTTCGTCCCGACGAAGGAAGAGGACATCGTCGAGCTGGCTGAGGATCTGGGCGTGACGGTCGAGCACCTGCACAACGTCATCGACAGCCTGCACGAGTTCAACCCGATGATGGGTCACCGCGGCTGCCGTCTGGCCGTCTCGTATCCCGAGATCGCCGAGATGCAGACCGAGGCCGTCATCAACGCGGCCATCAACGTCTCCAAGGAGACCGGTCTGGACATCGTCCCGCACATCATGATCCCGCTCGTCGGCGAGGTCAAGGAGCTGAAGTTCGTCAAGGACGTCGTCGTCAAGACGGCGGACAAGATCATCGCCGAGAAGTACCCCGATATGCACTACGAGGTCGGCACGATGATCGAGATCCCGCGCGCCGCGCTGACGGCCGACGAGATCGCCACCGAGGCGGAGTTCTTCTCCTTCGGCACGAACGACCTGACGCAGATGACGTTCGGCTTCAGCCGTGACGACGCCGGCAAGTTCCTGTCGTACTACTATGACAACAAGATCTACGAGTCCGATCCGTTCGCGCACCTCGACCAGAACGGTGTCGGCAAGCTCGTGAAGATGGCTGCCGAGCTGGGCCGCAAGACCCGCCCGACCCTCGGCCTCGGCATCTGCGGCGAGCACGGCGGCGACCCGACGAGCGTCGAGTTCTGCCACAACGTCGGTCTGGACTATGTGTCCTGCTCGCCGTTCCGCGTGCCCATCGCCCGCCTCGCCGCCGCACAGGCCGCGATCAAAGCGCCCCGTGCGATGGATTCCGTGAAGTAACACCCGCCCTCTGCACAGCGAGCGACGCAAACAGCCCTGTTCATTTGCCTTCAAGCAAGTGAACAGGGCTTTTTTGTTCCGGAAAAACACAAGGGGAGAAGCGTGCCTTGCTCTGTTGCGGAATTTGCCACGGCGGAGCAGCTGCGCGCGTTCAATACCGACGACACGGACGGCTCTGACAGCGCCGCCAAGGTCTATCTGGGCGAAAACAACCAGCAGTGGTGGATCGCGGGCAGCCAGAGCGAGGACAGCCTTGTGCTCTTTTCGGCAAGCTCTCTGGGAAACGCGGCCTTTCAAGAAAGCTCCCAGGAACAGGAGTATGAGGGGCAAACGGTGTACGCCAATCACTACGGCGCCAGCCAGATCAGAACAATGCTGCCGGAACTGGCTCAAAGCCTCTTCAACGCTTCAGAGAACTCTTTGCTGAAGCGTTCTGTCCTCTATACAGAAGACACGAAAAACGGTACGGTGTATGCTCTGGAGGATCGGCTGTATCTGGGGTGTGCGGCCACCGAAGCAAAGGTCAATGCGGCCGAAGAGCTGTATGACGCGCTGACTGAGCACGAAAAAAGTCTTGTCAGCGACGCCGCAAGGGACAAGCTCGAAAACCTGCTGGCGGCGCTGGTCGACTATCAGGTCGTCAAGGGCGACGGAAGCAAGTGGGAAAAAGGCACGGATACCGGCCTTTTGTTTACGGCAAACGGAGCGTATTCCAAGTTCGCCGGCATTTCGGTGGACGGCAATGCGGTGGACAGGGAGAGTTATACGGCTGTCTCCGGCAGTACGAGCATCACCCTGAAACCGGAATATCTGGAAACCCTTCCGGCGGGCGCCCACACGCTGACGGTGCGGTACACAGACGGCGAGACAAGCTGTGCGTTTACTGTTGCCGAAAAACCAGCCGGTGCCGTGAATACCAGCGTCCAATCTGCGCAGACCGGAGATGACAGCGATCTGGCGGTCTGGGCCGTGGCGATGCTGGCCGCGGGTGCCGCCCTGACGGGCATCATTCTTTACAGCCGCAACAGAAGATCCGATCTGACCGGCCGGGAATGACGGGAAAACGGTTTGCCCGGGCGGCGGAATGATGTTATAATGAGGGCAGACGGATTCGCCCGGCCGTGAGGCCGCGCCGTTTGCGGGCGGGGTCGTCTGGGCGGCCCTGCCCTTTTTATATGAAAAGGGGGAAAGAGGCATGGACGATCAGGTGAAACCCACCGCGCACGATGAGGCGAAGGGCATTGCGCACGATCAGGTGAAACCCGTCGTGCACGACGAGGTGAAGATCGACACGCACGAGGAGCAGCGCGCCGCGGGGCCGTTTCTGGAGGTGCGGGGGCTGTGCAGCGCCGGCGGCGCCGGCGGGCACGGCGCGTTCCGGAACGTCTCGTTCACGGCGGAGTGCGGCGAGACGCTGCTGCTGGGCGTGGACGCGAAATGCGAATATGTTCTCCACGAGGCGTTGACGCTGCGGGAAGATCTGTCCGGGGGAGAGATCCGCTTCGGCGGGCGGCGCGTGACCTCGCAGTCGGATGAGCGCTGGCGGGTCCGGCACGTCCCCTCGGGGAAATTTTACAGGCAAGTGTATGCCGACGCCGTCGTCGGCGAGAAGGTGGCGTTTGAGGCCGGGCTCCGCCAGTTGTTCCTCGGCGATGTCCCGGGCGCGCCGGACGCGCGGAAGTGTCTGGAACAGATGAACGTGGCCGGGCTGGAAGGCGCGCGGTACGGCGATCTGGAGCCGATGGACCGGGTGTGCGCGATGATCGCGGAGCGCGTGCTGGCGCGGGACGCCTCGGTCATCCTTCTGGAGGGGACGTTTGAAGAGCTGCGGGCGACCGAGGCGCTGACGGCCTTTCTCCGCCTGCGCAGCAGCCTCGAAGCCCGCCGCCGCGAGCGCGGCCTCGGCTGGTGCGTGCTGCTGCTCGAGAAGGCGGGGCGGGAGCACCCCGCCAGCGTGCTGATGGCGGACCGCCGTTTCCGCATCACCCCGGACGGCGCGGTGGAACTGTAAAAACCGCCCCGCGCGGACGCAGCGAATGCGTCCGCGCGGGGCGGCTTTTTGTTCAGAAGAAGTCCTCGTCTTCTTCGTCTTCTTCGTCTTCTTCGTCCTCCTCGTTCATTTGCAGCATATCAAGAAGGTCTTCGATGTCCTCCAGATCGCCGTCCGTCCAGACGTTGTCCCCGAGGCGGAGGCGGTGGGCGCGCATCCACTTTTCAATGGCGCGCCAGAGGGGCGTCTCGCGATTGATCTCCCTGTTGTGCGGCGCCAGCGCGGTCACGACCTCGTCGCCGTCCAGCTCGATCGCGGCGGCGTATTCGCCGTCCCGCATCACGGCGAAGACCGGGTTCATCCCGATGCGCCAGTTCACAAGGCAGTTTTCCATCGCGCGCCCGACAGCGCGGCAGTCACGCGTCGAGCACAGGCGCACAAAGCTGTAGCCGTCGATCTCGCAGTCTCCCAGCGCGTTCCGGATGGCCAGCACCGTCGAAAAGGAGACCACAGGAATCTCGCAGACCCACGCCTTTTTCCACTGCCTGCGCTCGACGTCGCGCGCGTGCAGCGACATCGCCGCGTAGTACAGCATATAGACGGACAGCTGCTCCCAGCGTTCCTCGATGTGCTTCACCAGGTCGGACACGTCCTTGCACTGCGCCCAGTCGCGGATGAATTCCACCGCGCGGGGATACTGGTGGAAAAATGTCAGAAGTCCGAACGCGAGCGGATGTGTCATCAGCCGCGTGAAGTGGTTCGGGTCGCGCAGCGCGCCCCACAGCGCCGCCGCCTCATCCAGATAGAAGAAGAAGCCGGGATGCTGGAAAAACAGACGCCGGACCGTCTTGATGCGCGGCAGGCCCGACGCGTTGTACAGCGCGGGCAGATCCCGCGCGTCGCGCAGCTTCTCCACCACCGTCCGGAACCCCTCGTCGAGGTTGCCGGTCGAAAGATCGTACGGCACGACGGCGTAGAACTCGCGCGGGTAGCGCTGGAACTGCGTCATCAGGAGGAAGTGCTCCGGCAGCAGCTTGCGCTGCGCGAACGGGAGCGCCTGGCCCCACGCGGCGGCGAACGCCTGCGCCAGACGGCGGCGCACCAGCCAGTTGTCGGTCAGCAGCGCGTGCGACTGGTACTGCTCCCACGTCTGGCGCTCAGCCGTGACGTCCGTCGACAGCACCTCGCTGCCCTCCGCGTCCACGATGCGCAGGACCGCGCGCCCGGACGCGAGATCAAAGCGCACCGCCTCGGTGAACGGCAGCGACACCTCCAGGGACGGCGCGCTGAGCTGATCCATCAGCTTGAGAAGCACATGGATGTCGGCTGACTGGTACGCAAAGAGCACACCGTCCGCGTCCGCCGCGATGTGAACGTGCGTCGTCCCTTTGCACGGGTCAGAGAAGCGGTGGCAGCGCGGGCAGACGCGCCCGTACCGGCTCAGCTGGCAGGCGGGCAGCTCCAGCGGGCGCGCGCCGCCCTCCTGCGCCAGCCACGCGTCGATGGCGCTGTCCGGCAGGCGCTTGGGCGTATACCGGAGGGAATCTCTCCGCCATTCGAACCCGCAGTGCGGGCACCGGATCAGCTCCCGCGTCAGCGCGATGCAATCGCCGTCGCGCGCGGCGCGGTCATACTTGCGCTGGCGCGCGCCCTTGAGCCAGCGCGCCGCCGTCTCGCGGCCGACGCGCACCGTGCGCTTCACCTCAACGTAGCCGTCCGGCACATCGAGCGACGCCTGAAACAGGGGTTTCGTCTCCATATTCATCCTCCTCACAGTGCGGCCGTCACAGGCTGAGTTCGTTCAAAAAATCTGTCATCGTTCGGTAAAACGCGGCGCTGTAGCCGTGCCGCCTGCCCGGGAACACCACGTACTGCTTCGGGCCGGGCAGCGCCCGGGCCATCATCTCCACCGTCCACGGCGGGCACTCGCCGTCCAGCTCTCCGGCCGCGATGAGCACCGGGCATGTCAGCCGCGATGCGTAGCGCAGCGGGTCCGCCACCGCCAGCCGCTGCGCCGCCTGCGCGTACGACACCACCGGGCAGGCCGCGCCCGCGGCGGCGAACTCGATCACCTCGTCCAGCCGCTCGCCGGAAAAGCCGGTCAGAAACGGCTCGTCCGCGCACACGGCGGCGCAGCGCCCCTGATAGACGCCGCCCAGCACAAGGCTCATGCCGCCGCCCTGGCTGCACCCGGCGAACACCAGCCGGTCCGCGTCCGCGCCGCCCGCCTCGCACGCCCAGCGCACGGCGGTCATCGCGTCGAGGATCCACTCCTCATAGGTATCCTCGCCGCCCAGCGCCGTGTCGTGCAGCACCGGCCACGCGCCGCGCACCTTCCGGCGCTCGTCCGGGCCGCTTGGCGTAAAATACCCCAGCGGCGACACGGCCAGCACGCAGAAGCGCTTCGCCAGCTCCCGCGGCCAGCGCAGCAGCTCGGCGCGGTAGCCGGGGCTGACGGCGAGCAGCGGCAGGCCGCTCCGTTCGCCCGGCGCGTACCAGCACCAGAACGGCCGGCGGCCGCGCCGCGTCAGACGGATGTAGAAGCCGTCCGGCAGCGGCGCAAGCTCCGGATAAGCGGGCGCGGGCGGCGCGGCGTCCCGGACGGCCGCGGCTTCAAAGTCCAGCTCCCGCGCGGCGCGCAGAAATCGTTCGCAGGTCTCGTGCATGGTGCCCTCCCGCGCCTCAGTCGGCGTACTTTGCCTTGAAATAGCGGATCAGCGCGGCTTTTGCGCGCTCGGTGTTGACGTGTGAGAACCAGTCGATCGTCGCGTGCGGGACGCTCGTCCGCCCGTCGCCGCCGCCCGGCCGGCGCGGGTAGTAATCCGCGTCGAAGTACACGACGTCGCCGTCGCTCAGCACCGTTTGAAGCGGATAGCGGTAGTCGTCGTCGCGAAATTGCGCGCCGCCGTCCCACTGGTGGATGCTGGCGCTGTTCACCGTCACGGCCAGCGCCGGGCTGATGATGAACGCGAAGTCCAGCGCCGTCGCGCCGTACGGCACGCACCGCTCGTATTTGCGGTACCCCTTCTTCGGAGAGTACGAGTACACGGTGATCTGCGGGCGCAGCGCGTCGCCGGGGGCCTCCTCGTCGATCATCGTCAGGCGTTCGCCGTCCGGGTCGCCGATGAAATACGACTCCAGCCGCGACTCCGGGATCAGCACGACGCGGTAGTTGTTCTCGAGGCTGTCCGTGAGGCGCACGACGAGCGCTTCCTTCTCCTGCCCGACGTACTCGAAGAACAGCCCCTCGCCCTTGAGGTGCTCGCGGTACAGTTCAAGAAAGCGGCGCAGCATGTCGTGCGACTCGCTCTCGCGGCAGCTCAGAATGACCTCCCACAGGTCGGTACGGCTGCGCTCCAGCGCGCCGCCCTCGTCCGCCTGCCGCCACAGCTCGTGCGCCAGCAGCACGCGGCGCGGCGTCGTGCGCACGTGGTCGCCGCCCTCGCGGCCGCCGCCGCGCAGCTTCGCGAACGGGTTGAACGTCGGCAGCGCGAACACCGACTGCGCCTCCAGCGCCTCCTGCAACACCTGGTCGAAGCGCGAGTACGCGCTACCGCCCACCTTGACCAGCGCGTTGCGCTGGTCAAGAATGCGCACGCTGCGGTTCGAGTGGTAGTCCTCGCCCTCGAACTTCATGCAGTAGTCGCTCAGGATGATCTCAAAATACCGGATGCCCAGCTTCTGCGCCGCCGGGATCAGAAACGCGCGCGTGGAGGCGATCTTCTCCAGCCGCTTGCCGGTCGAGCACGCCGCGATCGTCGACAGATTGTGCTCGCGGTCGGCCAGCCGCACGAGGAAAGCCTCGCGCTGGAACGGCGACGAGATCAGCTTCGCGTCCGTCAGCCGGTCCAGAAACTCGTGCTTCTCGGCGGCGGTCATCGAGCGGTAGTGCGGGTCGGCCGCCTTCTCCTCCGACTTGATGGCCGTCACCGCGTCCACGATCTCCGCCACCTCGTACGAGAAGTCCTCGCGCAGCTCCTCGTACGTCATCGAGCAGTCCTCCATCGTATCGTGCAACAGCGCCGCTGCCAGCACGCTCGATTTGCACCGCAGCCGCGCCAGCTCCTCCATCACGGCGCGCGGGTGATAGATGTACAGCTCGCCGGACTTCCGGCGCGGGTTGTTGCGCGGGTCGCAGTGCAGGCGCTTGGCCGTCTCCCACGCCTTGTCCACCAGCTGCCAGTCCACCACGTAGCCGGGCTGTCGGTTGATGGTCTTGCGGATGATCTCATAGCCCTTGTCGCATTCCTCGATCTCCGGCCACAGCGCGGGATCGATCTCGGTCCGATGGTCATGCATGGGAACACCTCCTGAGCGCTCAGCGGCAAACCGCCTTGTAAATGGCCGAATCCATCTCCGTCGAGATCTTGTAATATCCCAGCACGTTGCGCCGGATCACCTCGGTCAGCTTCTTTTCAATGTAGCTCTCCAGCATGAACGTGCGGTCGTCGTCGGGCATCTGCGACAGCGGCGTGTCCGCGCCGTCGGAAGGGAACAGCGCCTTCATGTACGCCACGATGGCGCGCGTCTCGTCCCGCAGTTCCACCTCCGGCGGCTCGAGGAACAGCAGCTGCGCCAGTTCCTCGCGCGCGACGCCGGCAAATCCGCGCCGCGACAGGATCGCCGCCTGCACGCAAGGCATGTGCTCCTCGCCGCGGCTCGTGGACATCATCGTCGCCAGGCCGCCCTTGTAGCTGCGCCCCTCGGACGAGTTCGCCGCGCGGTTGTGCAGCTCGATGTGGACGATGTCGCCGCCGCGCACCTGCCGCAGCTCGATGCCCGCGATGCGCTCGGTCAGCCGCAGCTCGCCCTCGTAGAAGCACTTCATGCGCGGTGCCCAGCTGCCCTCGCTGCGGCGCCCCGCGGCCGCCTCGTAGCACGCGCGCACGCCGTTGCCCGCGCTCTCCGCGCGCCGCGCCGCCGCGGTCAGCGCGTCGCGCTCGTCGTCCGTGCAGTTGAGAAACGCCGCCACGCGCAGCACGGGGCGTCCGCCGTCCGTGCCGTTCATGTAGACGGACACGACGCCGTTCGACAGCGACCGCGCCGTCGTGCGCTTGTTGCCGCCCAGCTTCGCGTCCGTGCCGAAAAAGGCCATGTGGTACGTGCCCACGTACTTGATGTGCTCGCTGTACGGGCGCGGCTGTTCGCCCGCGCCGCCGTGCGCCGGCGTCTGGTCCAGCAGCTGGCCGTACATCTGCTCGGGCGTGTAGCCGTACGCCATCCCGATGCGCACCACCGTCCGGAACGGGATGTCCCGGCCCACCTTTTTGTACGCCGCCAGCTGCGGCGGCTGCGGCGACCCCTCCAGATCGACGTTGCACATGTGCGCCTGCGCGATGCCCCGCTGCTGCAAAATGCACTCGATGTTGTGGATCACCACCTCGTTGCGGTTCTCGATCATCGCGTCCACGCGCGCGTCCAGCGTTCCGTACCCGCTCAGATCCTCGCTGCGCAGCACGCGCACGCTGCCGGGCTTCTGGTTCCGTCTGCTCTCCTGTTTTGCCATCGCCGCACCTCCCCTGCCTTTCGTTCATTTTAATGTACTTAGATTTTATCATCTGCGCATGTATTGTCAATAGATGTGAATAATTCATTCATAAAATGTGTAAAAAAGTAAAATATTCTGTGAACGATTCATCGAACAATAAATAATGATTGATCGCACAGTACATATTTCCGCACCGGAGGCGGGCTGCGTCCCTGTATATAATGTAAAATAAAGCGCGGTTGACCCGCGCGGCGCGCGGCTTTATAATGGAAGGAAAAGGAGGGGTTTCATGAATGAAGTACTGCGCCAGCTGGCCGCGCGCAAGAGCGTGCGCGTCTACACGGACGAACCTGTGACGGCGGAGGAGAAGCGCGCCATTTTGCAGGCCGCGTTCGACGCGCCCAGCGCCGGGTGCCAGCAGTTTTACACGATCCTTGACATCACCGACCCCGCGCTCAAGGCGCGTCTGGCCGATTTGTGCGACCACCAGCCGTTCATTGCCTCCGCGCCGCTCGTGCTGGTCTTTCTCGCCGACTGCCGCCGCTGGAACGAGTGCTACCGCGCGGCGGGCCTCACGCCGCGCGAGCCCGGCCCCGGCGACCTGCTTCTGGCGGTGGCGGACGCGTGCATCGCCGCCCAGAACGCCGTCACCGCCGCCGAGAGCCTCGGCATCGGCAGCTGCTACATCGGCGACGTGATCGAACAGTGCGAGGACATGCGCGCCGCGCTCGCGCTGCCGGCCGCCGTCGTGCCCGCCGCGATGCTCGTCTTCGGCCATCCCACCGACCAGCAGAAGGCGCGCCCGAAGCCCGCGCGCCTGCCGGCGGAGTATATCGTCTGCGAGAACACGTACGCCGAGCGCACGCCCGCCGGGCACCGCGCCGCGTTCGCCGCGCGCGCCAGGGAGGCCGGCCGACCGGACTTCGACTACGACGCGTGGATGAAGGCGTTCTCCGCCCGCAAGTACGAGAGCGATTTCTCCCGCGAGATGAGCCGCAGCGCCGCCGTCTACCTGCGCGATTTCGCCCGCTGGGACGGCTGACGCAAAGCAGCCCCGCGCCCCTTCCGGACAGGGACGCGGTTTTTTTGCCCCGAAAGCGGCGGCAAAGGGGCAAACAAAGTATTTTTTAACAAAAATTTCTTAAAATAATCTCTATCTTGACGAATTTTGCCATTGAGTTTTTTGCGCGCGAACGCTACAATAGAATGTTGATAAGAGGTATATTGCATCATGCGCGCGGTGCGCGCGGTACATAAAAGGAGCAGTCTATGCGGATCGGTCTCGACATCGGCAGCACCACGATCAAGTGTGTGGTCTACGACGGCGAAAACAATTTGATTTTCAAAACATACAAACGCCACTACTCGCACATCGTCGAAAAGGCGCGCGAGCTGCTGGCGCAGATCGACAGCGAGGTCGTGCACGGCGAGCCGGCCTACCTCGCCATTTCCGGTTCGGCGGGCATGGGCCTCGCCGACGCGTGCAAGGTCCCGTTCGTGCAGGAGGTGTTCGCCACGCGCGTCGCGGCGCGCCGCTTCTCGCCGGACGCGGACGTCATCATCGAGCTGGGCGGCGAGGACGCGAAGATCCTCTTCCTGACCGGCGGCACCGAGGTGCGCATGAACGGCAGCTGCGCCGGCGGCACCGGCGCGTTCATCGACCAGATGGCCACGCTGTTGAAGATGACGCCCGATGAGATGAACGAGGCCGCGCAGCACGCGGAGAAAACATACACCATCGCGTCGCGCTGCGGCGTGTTCGCCAAAAGCGATATCCAGCCGCTCATCAACCAGGGCGCGGCCGCGCCCGACATCGCGGCCAGCATCTTCTACGCCGTCGTCAACCAGACCATCGCGGGCCTGGCGCAGGGGCGGCGCATCGAGGGCAACATCCTCTACCTCGGCGGCCCGCTCACGTTTTTGCCGCAGCTGAAAAAGAGCTTCGACAAGGTGCTCAAGTGCGAGGGCACGACGCCCGAGAACAGCCTGTACTACGTCGCCATCGGCGCGGCGCTGTACGCCGACCGCGAGCTTGTGCTGCCGGACGTCGTCAAGGCGTTGGGCGAGTACAGCGCCACGGCCACGTACGCGTACGAGCCGCCGCTCTTCGCCTCGAAGGAGGAGTACGACGCGTTCGCCGCGCGCCACGCGAAGGCGTCCGTGCCGCGCAAATCGCTCGCCCAATGCAAGGGTGCGGTGCACATCGGCATCGACTCCGGCTCCACGACGGTGAAATCCGCCGTCATCGACGACGAGTGCAACCTGCTGTACACCACCTACCAGCCCAACAGCGGCAACCCCATCCCCATCATCCGCGAGCTGCTGATCGATATTTACGGCAAGCTGCCCGCGGGCGTGACGGTCGCGTCCGTCACGGCCACCGGCTACGGCGAGGAGATCGTCAAGACGGCGTTCGGCGCGGATTTCGGCGTCGTCGAGACCGTCGCGCACTTCACCGCCGCGAAACACTTCATGCCGGACGTCGACTTCGTCATCGACATCGGCGGACAGGACATGAAGTGCTTCAAGATCGAGCACGGCGCCATCTCGAACATCTTTTTGAACGAGGCGTGCTCGTCCGGGTGCGGCAGCTTCTTGCAGACGTTCGCCGAGGCGCTCGGCTATACGGTGCCGGAGTTCGCGAAGCTCGGCCTCTTCGCCGACCGCCCGGTCGACCTCGGCAGCCGCTGCACCGTGTTCATGAACTCCAGCGTCAAGCAGGCGCAGAAGGACGGCGCGTCCATCGAGAACATCTCGGCGGGGCTTTCCATCAGCGTTGTGAAAAACGCCCTCTATAAGGTCATCCGCGCGTCGTCGCCCGAGGAACTCGGCCGCAAGATCGTCGTGCAGGGCGGCACGTTCTACAACGAGGCCGTGCTGCGCGCGTTCGAAAAGGAGATGGGCGTCGAGGTCATCCGCCCGGACATCGCGGGCTTGATGGGCGCGTTCGGCGCGGCGCTGTACGGCCGGTCGAAGGGCAAGAAGCAGTCGACGCTGCTCAGCGCCGAGGCGCTGCGCTCGTTCACGCACGAGGTCAAAAACACGAACTGCGGCCTGTGCGGCAACCACTGCCGCCTGACGGTCAATCTGTTCTCGTCGGGCGCGAAGTACATCAGCGGCAACCGCTGCGACCGCCCCATCACGCACCGCGGCGCGGAGAACCCGCTCAACCTCTACGACTACAAGCTGCACCTGTTGCAGTCCTACGGTCAGACCACCGGCGCGCGCGGCATCAGCGGCATCCCGATGGCGCTGAACATGTACGAGCTGCTGCCGTTCTGGCACACGTTCTTCACGCGCCTCGGCTTCGGCGTCGTGACCAGCGGCCTGTCCAGCCGCAAGCTGTATCTGGACGGCCAGGCCACGATCCCGTCCGACACCGTCTGCTTCCCGGCGAAGCTCGTGCACGGCCACATCCGCGCGCTGACGCGCAAGGCCGTCACCGCCATCTTCTACCCGTGCATGTCGTACAACATCGACGAGGGCATCTCGGACAACCACTACAACTGCCCGGTCGTCGCGTACTACCCGGAGGTCATCGCGGCCAACTGCGGGGAGCTTGAGAACATCAAGTTCATCTACGACTACGTCGGCATCCACCGCCGCCGCGACTTCCCGCACAAGATGACGAAGATCCTCGCGCAGTACTTCTCCGGCATCTCGCTGCGCGAGGTGCAGGCTGCGGCTGAGGAGGCGTATCTCGAGTACGAGGCGCACATGTCCCGCGTGCGCGAGAAGGGCGCGCAGATCATCTCGCAGGCGCGCGACGAGCACCGCCGCATCATCGTGCTGGCGGGCCGCCCGTACCACGCCGACCCCGAGGTCAACCACGGCATCGACAAGCTGATCTGCTCGGCGGGCGCGGCGGTCGTCACCGAGGACAGCATCTCGCATCTGATGGAGAAGATGCCCACGACGGTGCTCAACCAGTGGACGTACCACGCGCGGCTCTATTCCGCCGCGCAGTACGTGTGCACGCAGCCGGACATGGACCTTGTGCAGCTCGTCAGCTTCGGCTGCGGCGTCGACGCCGTCACGACGGACGAGACGCGCGAGATCCTGCAGCGCGGCGGCAAGCTGTACACGCAGCTCAAGATCGACGAGATCACGAACCTCGGCGCCGTCAACATCCGTCTGCGCAGCCTCTTCGCCGCGCTGGAAAACTGAGCGCCGCCTGATTTGCTTTCGCGCCGCGCGCCGCGCGGCTCACCCATACACGCCCACGGGAGGGGCAAGAGATGGAACAGATCCTTTCGTATCCGAAGTTCACACAGGACATGAAGAAGACGCACACGCTGCTCATGCCGAACATGGCGCCCATCCACTTCCAGATGATCGTCAGCGCGCTGCACGACGAGGGCTACAACGTCGAGCTGCTCGACAACAACGGCCACGAGGTCGCGCAGGAGGGCCTCAAGTACGTGCACAACGACACGTGCTACCCGGCGCTGCTCGTCATCGGCCAGTTCATGAACGCGCTCAAGAGCGGCAAGTACGACCTCGACCACACCGCCCTGATGATCACGCAGACGGGCGGCGGCTGCCGCGCGTCCAACTACATCCATCTGCTGCGCAAGGCGCTCGTCAAGGCGGGCTTCCCGCAGGTGCCCGTCGCCAGCATCAACTTCTCCGGCCTCGAGAAGGACAGCGGCTTCCACTTCACGCTGCCGCTCGCGCGCAAGGCCATCGCCGCCATCTTCTACGGCGACGAGCTGATGAGCCTCGCGAACCAAACGCGCCCGTACGAGAACGAGAAGGGCTCCGCCGACGCGCTCGTCAGCCGCTGGATCGCAAAGGTGCAGGACCTCTTCCACGAGGGCCGCGGCGTGAAGAAGAAAGAGATGGCAAAGGTGTTCCGCGACATCGCGCGCGACTTCGCGAACCTGCCCGTCACGTACACGCCGAAGGTCAAGGTCGGCGTCGTCGGCGAGATCTACGTCAAGTATTCGCCGCTGGGCAACAACCACCTCGAGGAGTTTCTGCACGGGCAGGACTGCGAGGTCAACCTGCCGGGCCTGATGGGCTTCGTGCAGTACTGCGTCGAGAACACGTCCGAGACCGTGAAGCTCTACGGCGGCAGCGCGATCGAGAAATTCGGCGCCGAGCGCCTGATGGACTGGCTCACCGCGCGCGAACAGCTGATGATCGACGCCATCGCCGCGTACCCGCAGTTCCACGCGCCGACGCTGTTCCGCCACACGAAGGAGCTGGCGAAGGGCGTCATCGGCTACGGCAACAAGATGGGCGAGGGCTGGCTGCTCACGTCCGAGATGATGGAACTGCAAAGCACCGGCTTTGAGAACATCGTCTGCGCGCAGCCGTTCGGCTGCCTGCCGAACCACATCTGCGGCAAGGGCATGATCAGCAAGATCCGCGCCATCTATCCGAACGCGAACATCACGCCGATCGACTACGATCCCAGCGCCACGCGCGTCAATCAGGAAAACCGCATCAAGCTGATGCTCAGCGTCGCGAAGGAGCGCCTGAACACGGGCGCGACGCCGCCCGCCGGCGGCACCCCCGCCGACGAGCCGCTGTACGGCCGCGTCGAAGCGCCCGCCGTCAAGGTGCCGGCGTTCGGCTGAAAAACGGCGGAAACGGCATAATACAGGAAACGGGAGGCCCTCGGGCCTCCCTTTTTTGACGCCTTGCGGCGCGAGCCGACACAAAAGCCCGCTCTCAGCGCATGTTTGGTTCTGGTGGGGTGTGGGAGGGTGCGATATAATAAAAGGACAGAATGGGGAAGGGAGGAGCCCCCGCGCCCCGGCGCGGAGGGGGAGGCTGTCATGTATCGCCTTGGAATCATTGACGACGACCGGGAATTCCGCGAACATCTGCGCAAGCTGATCGAGTCGCAGGCAAGTGATTTTCAAATCGCGGACTTTCCTGACACGGAGAGCTTTTTGAACGCCGGATCGTTCGACGCAGCCTTCGTGGACATCCGATTGAAAGACGGAAGCGGCATCGACGGCGCCCGGCGCATCAACGCCGAGCAGCCGGGATGCCGCATTGTGTTCTGTACGGGCTATCCGGAGTTTTCGCCGGATGTGTACAGCGCTCGCCATGAATATCTTGTGACAAAGGCGCGGCTGGAGGAGATGCTGCCTCTTGCGCTGCTGCGCATCCGCGCCACAGCGCCGCAGCCCGTGCCGCAGCGGCTGGCGGTGGCCCGGCGCGGCGTCGTGACGCTCGTTCCGGTGGAGGACATCGTGTACATCGAGCGCTGGAGCCGGACGTCGACGCTGTTTCTGAAGGACGGTTCCACACTGAGCACGTCGAAAAAACTCGACGAGCTGCACCGGGAGATCGGCTCCGAGCGCTTTGAGCGCTGCCATGTCAGCTATATCATACATCTCGGCAAAGTGGAACACGTCGATCCGGGAAGCGTGCTTCTGGTGAACGGCAGCCGCGTGCCGCTCTCGCGCGCCTATGCGCGCCGGTTTCGCGAGGCCGTCGCACGGTACATTGCCAACCACGCGGCGCCGGCTCTGTGAAGATGGCGGAAGGGAAGGGTGAGCGATGCCGCAGTTGCGGGAGGTCTGGTTCAGCGCGGCGATCGGCGCGCTCCAGACGGTCATTCTCATCGCGTTCGCCTCGCGCGTTCTGAAGTGCGCAAAGCTGTGGCGCGTCAGCGCTGTGTGCGCCGCGGCCAGCTATGCGCTGTATCAGTATCCCGAACTGACCGGGACGCGGGCGGGCGCCGATGTGTCGGTGATCTTTTTGCTTCTGTATGTGTTTTTCTTTTTTCTGTGCTTCGATGAACCGCTCAACAAGAGCCTGTTCCTTGAGGTGCAGGTGCGTCTGGCCAATTTTGTTTCGATGCTGTGCGTCAGGTGGGTGAACGTGCTGCTGGGAAAGGCCGACGGTCTGTTTTGGCCCAGGTCCGCGGCCGACGCGCCGCGCACGGCCTTCAGTCTGGCGCTGCTGCTGGCGCTTTCCGCGGCGGCGTCTTATTTGCTGTCCTCCGCGCGGCTCGGCTCCAATCTTCCGTATCCGGTGCGGGGCGTGATCGTGGCGCTGTTCCAGCTGATGTCGCTTCCGCTGGAGCGGACGCCGCCGCATGGCTACCGGCCCCGCGAGGCGGCGCAGATCATCTTCGAGGGGATGCTGGTGTTCGGCGTCGCGCTGGCGGTCATCGTCGCTGAGCGGGCCGGGCAGAGCAACGCCCGCAAGGCGGAGGAGGAACAGAGAAGGCTGCAAATGGCGTACTACCGCAGCCTTTCCGACGTTCTGGACGAGTTCCGCTGCCTGCGCCACGATCTGAACAATTACCTTGCGGTGCAGCAGCATCTGCCGGGAGGGCAGGACGGCCTGATCTCCACGATGCGCGAGACCGCGGAGCGCTTCTGCGACGTGGAGCTGAGCAGCAATCCGTATCTGAACGCCGTGCTGTATGAGAAAAGACGCCGCGCAAACGAACTCGGCGTCCGGCTCGTCTGCGATTGCCGCCTGACGAATGAAGCGGAGATCCCCGTCGCGTCTCTGGTGAGCATCGCGTGCAATTTGCTGGACAATGCGCTCGAGGCATGCGGACGGGACGATGAAGTGCGCCTCTGGGCCGTGGTGGACAAGGGACTGTGCGTCATCCGCGTGATGAACCCGCTCCACGGGCGCGAGCTGCCGCACCTCCGCCGGATCGTCCGGTCGCCGAAGGGGGCGGGGCATGGCGTCGGCCTGCGGAGCGTGCGCCGCGCGTGCGAGGACAACGGCGGCGCGTTCACGCTGAGCCAGGAATCCGGCATGGCGGTCGCGACCGCGTCCATCGCCTGCGCGCCGCGCGGCGCGGCAAAGAGCTGAAAACAAAAAACCGCCTGAAAGGCGGCTGAGACTGTCATAAACGTAAAAAAGCGTGTCCTTGCCTCCCCAGAAAAGGGGAGGTTTTTTCCGCCCTCCCGCAGGGGACGGCGACAAAGGGCAAGAGACACTGTCAAAAAACCTCCCCAGTGCGGGGAGGTTTTTTCTGCCCTCCCGCAGGGGACGGCGACAAAGGGCAACAAACCCATGTTAAAAATGGTCCGAGTGACAGGATTCGAACCTGCGGCATCCTGCTCCCAAAGCAGGCGCGCTACCAGCTGCGCTACACCCGGAGATCTTGCGCGGACGGCGTTTGCCGTCCGCGTTTTTGATTATACCGCACGCACAAGGCGCGCGTCAAGGGCGGTCAGTGCAGAGGATGCACATACCAGCGCATCGAGCGCACGAACCCGTTGCGCTCCAGAAACGGCTCGACGCGCAGGTTGACGGGACTGGCCGTCAGCGTCAGAGCCCCGCAGCCGAGCGCACGCGCCCGGCGCGACAGAAAGATCAGCAGCGCCGTGCCCGCGTTGCGGCCGCGGTGCTCCTCGCGCACATACAGCTGCGCGACGTGCCCTTCGGGCGCGGCGGCGCACAGCGGGCGCGAGACGTACAGATCGGCAAAGCCGATCAGCGCGCCGCCCTCCTCCGCGACGGCCACGGCGTGGCCGCCGTCCGCGAGCGCGGATTCCAGCGACGCCTCAAACACAGCCGCCTCCGGCGCGGCGTCGCGCGTACACAGGCGCACAAGCTCATACAGGGCCTGCCCATCGGCGGGCTCGGCCGCACGCACACGCATCGCGTTCCCTCCTTGCCTGATCGAAATGCGCCGCGTCAGAACGCGACGGTGTGTCCCGTGAAGCCGTAGATGGCCAGCGAGACGATGCCGATGTACAGCAGCGTCGCCGGCAGGCCGCGGAACGGCGCGGGGATGTTCGGGTTTTGCAGACGGTGCTGCCCCTCCGTCACGACCACGAGGGCAAGCGCATAGCCGATGCTCGTGCCCAGCGCGAAGCCCATCATTTGCAGCAGCGTGAACGACTGCGTCGTCGTGATGAGCAGCGTGCCAAGGATGCAGCAGTTGAACGTCGCCATCGGCAGCACCGGGACGAGGCGCGACACGCCGCGTCCGCGGAAGATCAGCAGCAAAAGCAGCAGCACGATGAAAAACGCCGCCGCGCTGCACAGAACGAACACCAGCGGCCGGATGTAGGCGCGGTATTCCAGCGGGCGGATCAGCCCGTTCGCCCAGTAGCCGATCGGCGTCGCGATCAGCTGCACGGCCGTCAGCAGCGCCGCGAACGTCGCGGAGCTGACGCTGTCGTCGCCCACCAGATGCACAAGGCGCGACACGCCCAGCGCGCGGGTGAAGATGGCGTTCTGCGCGAACACCGCCAGGATCGCGTAGGCGAAAAACTCGGCGCACGCCGAGAGCACTTCTTTCCACTCCATCATAGACGGGCCCCCCTCTCCAGCTCCACCTGACGGCGGATGGCCGACACGACGCCGCGCCAAGCGGCCATCACGACGGCCAGCAGCATGAAGGCCCCGGCGGGCAGCACGGCGATCGGGAACGGCGGCTGGTCGAACAGCACGCGGCCGTAGATCGCCCCCGCGCCCAGCACCTCGCGCAGCGCGCCCATCAGGCAGATCGTCAGCGCATAGCCCAGCGCCGTGATGGCGCCCTTCGACAGAGCCGTCGAGACGAGCTCCTTTTGCGGACGCTCATAGCGCTTGAGCACGATGGGGTCGACGACGAGCAGCGGCAGGTACAGCCCCAGCTGCGCGATGTCGGCCGCGAGGAACAGCTTCGACATCAGATAGTACACGCCGATGTAGACGACGGCGCTCGTGACGGAGTACGTCAGGCCGCGGAAGCGGAAATACGTCACGCGCGCCAGTACCGCCGCGATGATGCGCGTCAGCACCAGCAGCGGAATGACGGCGACGCTCAGCATCACCGCGTTTTTCAGCGACGTCGCGGCCACGATGATGGGCGCGAGGCCCAGACCCTGCATGATGACGGGGTTGTTCAGGAAGATGCGGTCGCGCCGGGTGCGGCGCTCAAACGAATCGTCAAAGTCAAACAGCTCCGGTCTCACGGCTGCACCTCCTCTCGCACGACGCGGCGGCTGAACACGCGGTCCAGCCAGCCCGTCAGGATGTTGACGCACAGCACGGCGAAGCAGACGCTCAGATCATACGTGCCGTAATAGCGGAACAGCATCGTCACCACGCCCAGGATCACGCCGTACGCGAGACGCGCGGCGTTCGATTTCGGCAGCGTGACTGGCTCGTTCACAAGGAACACCGCCGCGTACAGCACCGCGCCGGACAGCATCTCGTACAGCGTCATCACGAGGCGCAGCTGCACGTGCGTCCACGGCCACGACAGGCCGATGTCGCCGAGGCGCGGGAACAGGTAGGAGATAGCCGCGCACGTGGCAAGGAAGCCCAGCGGCGCGAACAGCGTGATGCGCTTGCGCATCCACAGGTACATCGCGCACGCGACGAGCACCAGCGCCGCCGACGCGCCCATCGACCCGGCATAGTTGCCGAGGATGAGGTCCAGCAGGTTGATGTTCGGCACGCCGCCGGCGCGCAGTGTGTGCGCCGCGCCGTCCACGAGCGTCGCGTTCGCGGTGGAAGTGACCGTCAGGCCGGTGAACGGCGTCGGATAGCGAAACACCTGATCCGGCCAGCTGACGGCCGCGATGGCAAAGCCCAGCGCCGACGGGTTGAACGGGTACACGCCGTAGCCGCCGAACGCCGCCTTGCCGATTAGCACCGCCGCCGCGACGCTCACGACGACGACGTAGTACGACACGCTCGCGGGCATCAGCAGCGTCAGGATCATCGCGATGGACATCGACGAGTTCTCCGTCTTGTCGTACGGCAGCCCGCGCAGCAGCGCGACGAGCCTGTCGCACACGTTCGCCGTCACGAGCGCCGCGAGGCACAGCGCCGCGACGCGCGCGCCGTACAGGTACAGCGCCATCGCGAACGGCGGCAGCGTCATCCAGAAAAAGTCGGTGCTGATGGGATGGTCGGGGTGCTGCGCCAGAGTCCCCAGCTCGTTTTTGATCATGCGCCCACCTCCCCGCGGCAAGCTTCGCGCAGCGAGGCGATCGCGGCGGCGGGGTCGGGCGCGCCGAACACGGCGGACCCGGCCACCAGCGTGTCCGCGCCCGCGGCGGCGCACAGCGGCGCGGTCGCCGCGTTCACGCCGCCGTCGACGGACACGCGCACGGTCAGGCCGCGGCGCTCGATCTCGCGCCGCAGCGCCGCGATGCGCCCGGGCGACTGCGGCAGGAAGCTCTGGCCGCCGAAGCCCGGCTCCACGCTCATCACCAGCACCATCGCCAGCCTGTCCAGATACGGGAACACGGCCTCCACCGGCGTGCCGGGCTTGACAGACAGGCCGGGCTTCGCGCCCGCGGCGCGGATGGCCTCGATCGTGTCCTCCACGTCCGGCTCCGCCTCGAGGTGGAACGTCAGCCAGTCCGCGCCCGCCTCGCAGAACTCGCGCACATAGCGGTGAGGCCGGTCGATCATCAGATGCACGTCGTACACGGCCGCGACGCGCTTTTTCAGCGCGCGCAGCACAGGCATTCCGAACGTCAGGTTGGGCACGAACACGCCGTCCATCACGTCGATGTGCAGCATGTCCGCGCCCGCGTCCGCGACGCGGGCGCAGCTGTCGCCCAGCGCCGCAAAATCCGCCGACAGGATCGACGGGGAAAGCAGGATCTCCATGAAATGCTCCTTTATTTGACACGGCGCCGGGGACGGACGAGCGCCGCCCCCGGCGCGAATGCTCAGATTCGATACGGAGATAGTATACCGCATTTCACGCCAAAGCGCAAGGATTCGCTCAGTCCGCGATCTCCTCGTACAGCGTGGCTGTCACGGTGACGGTCTCGCCCGTCGCGGCGAGGTAGATCTCCAGCTCCAGCGTGTCGCCGACGGCCGCGTCCGCGATCAGCTGCGTCAGGTCCTCCGTCTGCGCCACCGCCTCGCCGTTCGCCGAGACGATCACGTCGCCGGGCAGCACGCCCTGCGCCCACAGCGAGCACTCGGGCGTCATCTCTCTGATGTACAGTCCCTGCGACGGCAGGCCGTTCGCCGGCCCGGTCACGGGCGTCAGCGCCAGGATCGTCACGCCCAGCAGCGGGCGGCCCGGCGCGCGGCCGGTCGCGATCAGGCTCTCCAGCACGGGCTTCGCGTCCGTGATGGGAATGGCGAAGCCGATGCCCTGATAGTCGTTGTCCGCGAGGCGCGCCGTGTTGATACCGATCACCTGGCCGTACCGGTTCACGAGCGCGCCGCCGGAGTTGCCCGGGTTGATCGACGCGTCCGTCTGGATCAGGTTCAGCGTGTACACGTTGCCCTCCGCGTCCTCGAAGTCCAGCGAGCGGTTCAGGCCCGAGATGCAGCCCTGCGTCGTCGTGCCCGTCAGATAGCCCGCCGCGTTGCCGATGGCCACCGCGCGCTCGCCCACGACCAGCGCGTCGGAATCGCCGAACTCGGCCGGGACGAGGTCCGACGCCGTCACGCGCAGCACGGCCAGATCCGTGTTCGCGTCCGCGCCGACGATCGTCGCCACCAGCTCGCGGCCGTCCTCCAGCATCACCATCGCCGAGCTCGCGCCCTCCACGACGTGCGCGTTCGTGATGATGTAGCCGTCCTCGTTCATGATGATGCCGCTGCCCGCGCTGATGGAGAACAGCCCGCGCGCGTACGCCTGCACGGCCACGACACTGGACGACACCTTCTCCGCGATGGCCTGTGTCGACAGCCCGCCGTCCAGATCCTCCGGCAGCGGTTCGATGGTGAACGCGGACGGCGCGGACAGCTGCGGCTCGCCGGCCTTCAGCATGCGCGCCGCAAGGCCGCACAGCGTGCAGAACACCACCAGAAACACAAGCCCGCCCGCGAGGTACAGCCCTCCGCGGCCGCGGCGCTTTTTCTCCGGCTTGCCGGCGCGGTACGGGCGCACAGGCGGCTGCATGGGCGGCGCGCCCGCGCCGGGCCGTCCGTACGGCGCGCCCGGCTGGGCGAACGGCGCGTACGGCTGCTGCCCGTAGGGGGCGTACCGCTGCTGATACGGTTGCTGATACGGCGGATACGGTCCGTATCCTGTGCCCGGCTGTCCGTACGGCGCATACGGCTGGCCGTACGCCCAGCCGTTCGGCTGTCCGTACGGCGGCTGATACGCCTGCGCGGCGGGCGGCGGCGCGTACGCGCGTCCGCCCGGCTGTGCGGGCTCCTGCGGCTGCGCCTGCCCTTGCGCCGGCCCGTTTGTCCGGGCGCTCTCCGCCTGCGTGCCGGGGGCCTCCGCCTGCCGCGGCTGCGCGTCCCCGGCCGGCGCGGCGGCGCGCGCCTCCGGCTCCGGCCCGCCCGCGCCGCCGGTGTTCCAGTCAAATTCGTTCATGCGATCGTTCATTTCCTTTCATGAGGCTTTTCGGACGGCTGCCGCAGCGCCTTGGGCGCGGCGGGCAGCGTGAAGAAAAATTGGCAGTACTCGCCTTCGCGGCTCTCCACCCAGATGCGGCCGCCGGACAGGTTCACCAGCACCTTGCAGATGTGCAGCCCGAGGCCGGAGCCGCTGGCGTTCAGGCCGCGGCTCTTGTCCTCCTTGTAAAACCGCTCGAACACGAACGGCAGCGACTCGGCGGCGATGCCCTGCCCGGAATTGCGCACCGAGACGGTCACGACGCCCTTCTCCTGCGCGACGGAGAAGCGGATCTCGCCGCCGTCCGGGCAGAACTTGATGGCATTGTCCAGAAGGTTTGCCACCACCTGGAACACGAGGTCGGCGTCCGCGAACACGGGCGTGCGCACGGGCGCGAAGCCGGACAGCTGGATGTTCTTCTCCTCGATGCGCTGTTCGGCGGCGAACACGGCGGACGTGATCGTCTCCCACACGTCGTAGGCCGTGGCGTTCACCTTGTACTCGCCCGCCTCCAGCTTCGTGATGTCCAGCATGTTCTTGATGAGGCGCGTCAGCCGCCCCGTCTCCTGCGAGACGATGGCGAGGTAGTGGTCGCGGCTCTCGGGCGGGATCGTGCCGTCCAGCATCCCGTCCACGAAGCCCTTGATGCTCGTCATCGGCGTGCGCAGCTCGTGCGCGATGTTGCCCATGAAGCTGCGGCGCGACACGTCGATCTTCTCAAGGTTCTCCGCCATGTTGTTGAAGACCTTCGCCAGCTGCGTCAGCTCCTCGTCGCCGTCCTCGGACACGCGCACCGAGAAGTCGCCGCCGCCGAACTTCTTCGCGGCCTCGGCCATGCGGCGCAGCGGCATCACCAGCTGGGCCGACAGCACGATGGACAGCACGCTCGACACCATCAGCATCAGCCCGGCGGACAGCACCAGCGTCGAGAACATGTTCGCCAGAAAATCGTTCAGATTCGACGCGTCGACGGCGGCCGCGACGTAGCCCGTCACGCGCCCGGCCGTGTTGAACACCGGCCGCACGGCCACATAGTGGCGGCTCTCAAACAATCCGCCCAGCGTGCCCAGCTCCGTGTAGCTGCCCTGCACGAACGCCGCGCTCATCGCCCGCTGCGAGATCGACCGCCCCACGTAGAGGCTCTCGTCGTCGGTGCTCGCGCGCAGGATCGCGCCCGTCGGGTCGGCCAGAAAGATCGCGTTGCCGGACACGCGGCTCGTCAGCAGGATGCTGCGCGCCAGCGTCAGCGACGTGTCGTCCGCGAGGTCCATGTCCTCGGTCATGCCGAACTCCGCCATCAGCGAAATGGTGCTGTCGATCGTCGCCAGCAGCTTGTCGTTGTTCTCGTTGCGGTAGTACACGACGAACATGTACATCTGCGCGAAGCCCATCACCGCGATGCTGCACAAGAGCAGGATCGCGGTGGAGTAAAAATAACGGGATGTGATGCTTTTGCGCACGGTTACCTCCCCGCGCCTGAGCGTCAGGCGTCCTTCACTTCAAATTTGTATCCGATGCGCCACACCGTCTTGAGCGACCATTGGTCGCTCGCGCCCTCCAACTTCTCGCGCAGACGCTTGATGTGCACGTCGACCGAGCGGGAGTTGCCGAAGTAATCGAAGCCCCACACCTCGTCCAGCAGCTGGTCGCGCGAAAACACGCGGTTCGGATGGCTGGCGAGGAAGTACAGCAGCTCCAGCTCCTTCGGCGGCGTGTCCACCGTCTGGCCGCGCACCTTCAGCTCGTAGCGCGACAGGTCCACCGACAGGTTGTCATACCGGATGGGCGAGCCGTCCTCCTCCGGGCGCGCCATCGCGCACCGGCGCAGCACCGCCTTGATGCGCGCCACGACCTCCTTCGCGTCGAACGGCTTCACGACGTAGTCGTCCGCGCCCAGCTCCAGCCCCAGCACCTTGTCGAACGTCTCGCCCTTCGCCGTCAGCATGATGACGGGCGTCTGGCCCATCGCGCGGATGCGGCGGCACACCTCCCAGCCGTCCATCTTCGGCATCATCACGTCCAAAAGCACCAGCGCCGGCTTCTCCGACTCGTACGCGGCCACCGCCGCCTCGCCGTCGAACGCCTGCGCCGTCTCATATCCCTCTTTCTGCAAGTACAGCCGCAGCAGTTCGCAGATGATTTTATCGTCGTCGGCGATCAGAATTTTCTCCGCCATGTTGTCTCCTCCCGTTCCGGCGCGCATTTCTTCCAAAAAAATCGTTCGATTTCGCGCCCTTTGCCCCATATGGCATATTTCTTATTATTATAGCGGATAATTGTGTACAAAAAAAGTGTTTGCGTGTATAATAATGAGGATCATCGGATTTTTTCGCGCCCGGCCGGTCCGCGCGCGGCATCACACGGCGGCGCGCCGCGCGCCGCTCAGGAAAACAGGAGAGAAATTGTCATGAAGCTTGGAATCGTCGGACTTCCAAATGTTGGAAAATCTACACTGTTCAATGCCATCACGAACGCGGGCGCGGGCGCGGCGAACTATCCGTTCTGCACCATCGAGCCGAACGTTGGCGTCGTGCCGGTGCCGGACGCGCGTCTGGACAAGCTGGCAGAGATCTGGGATACCGATAAAAAAACGCCTGCCATCGTGGAATTTGTGGATATCGCGGGCCTTGTGAAGGGCGCGTCGAAGGGAGAGGGCCTCGGCAACAAGTTCCTCGGCAACATCCGCGCGTGCGACGCGATCGTGCACGTCGTGCGCTGCTTTGACGGCACGGACATCGTGCACGTGGACGGCAGCGTCGACCCGCTGCGCGACATCGAGACGATCGACACCGAGCTGATCCTCAGCGACCTGGAGGTCGTGGAAAACCGTCTCGGCCGCCTGCAAAAGGCGGGCAAGACGGGCGACAAGAAGGCCGCGGCAGCGGCCGCGTGGATGGAGCGCCTCGCGGCGCACCTCGGCGAGGGCAAGAACGCCCGCACGTTCGAGCTGGACCCTGACGACGACGAGCAGGCCGCGACGGTGCGCGAGCTGGGCCTGCTGTCGGCGAAGCCCATCATCTACGCCGCGAACATGAGCGAGGACGACCTGATGGACGGCATGAGCGAGAACCCGCACTATCAGGCGGTGTGCAAGCTGGCGGAGGCCGAGGGCGCGAAGTGCATCCCCATCTGCGCGAAGACGGAGGAGGACATCGCGGACTACTCGCCCGAGGAGAAGAAGGAATTTCTCGCGGAGATGGGCATTGAGGCGACGGGCCTCGACAACCTCATCAAGGCGAGCTACAGCCTGCTGGGCCTCATCAGCTTTTTGACGGACGGCAAGAAGGAGTGCCGCGCGTGGACGATCAAGAAGGGCACGAAGGCGCCGCAGGCCGCGGGCAAGATCCACTCGGACTTCGAGCGCGGCTTCATCCGCGCGTCTGTCGTGGCGTACGACGACCTCGCTGCGTGCGATTTCAACATGGCGACGGTCAAGGCCAAAGGTCTCGGCCGCACCGAGGGCAAGGACTATGTCGTGCAGGACGGCGACGTGATCGAGTTCCTGTTCAACGTGTGAGGAGAGGCTTGTGGAAAAGATCATCGGATTGATGGGCGCGATGCCGGACGAGATCGCGCCGATCGCGGCGCGCATGGCGCAGCGCGCGGAGGAGAAGATCGGCGGCGTGACGTTTACCACGGGCGTCATCGGCGGCAAGCGTGCGGTGCTGTGCTGCGCGGGCATGGGCAAGGCGCAGGCGGCGGCCGCGGTGCAGCTGCTGGCGACGCATTTCGGCGCGACGCACATCGTGTTCTCGGGCATCGCGGGCAACGTGTCGGGGCGCGTCGGCGTCGGCGACGTGATCGTCGGCGGCGAGGTCGTCTACCACGACGGCGAGCCGCGCATGTTCGCGGAGACGTATCCGCACCTGCAATCGTTTCACTGTGATGAGGGCATGATCGCCGCGGCGCTCGACGCGTGCCGCGCCTGCGGCGTGACGGCCGTGCGCGGCAAGATCGCCACCGGCGACTGCTTCGTCGGCGACAGAGCCACGAAAGCCGCCATCGTCGCGAAGTGCGCCCCCGACTGCGTCGAGATGGAGGGCGCCGCCGTGGCGCACATCGCCGCGAAAAACGACCTCCCGTGCGTCATCCTGCGCGCCATCAGCGACAACGCCGACGAGGCGGGCTTCGAAAAGCTCGTCGTGAAGCAGTTCGACGTCGCGGACTACTGCGAGACCGCCGCCCGCGTCAGCGCCGCCCTCCTCGAACGAATTTAACAGGGGTTTGTTGGCCTTTGTCACCGTCCCCAGCGGCTTGGCAGAGGCTTGCCTCCCCTCAAAGGGGAGGCGAGATGCGCACATTTTAAGGTTTATCGACAAACAGACACGCCCCGGAGCACGTTGTGCTCCGGGGCGTGTGTGTTTGTCACTCCTGCGGCAGGTCGAGCGCGATGCAGAGGTCACGCAGCTGCTTGTCCTCGACGGTGTCGGGGCAGCCGGACATCAGCTCGCCGGCGTTTTGCACCTTCGGGAACGCGATCACATCGCGGATGGAATCGCGGCCGAGCATCAGCATCACCATGCGGTCGAAGCCGTAGGCCATGCCGCCGTGGGGCGGCGCGCCGTAGCGGTACGCCTCGATCAAAAAGCCGAAGCTCTCCTCCGCGCGCTCGGGCGTGAAGCCGAGGGCGCGGAACATGCGCTGCTGCAATTCCGGGTCATTGATGCGGATGGAGCCGCCGCCCAGCTCGCAGCCGTTCAAAATCATGTCGTACGCCTTCGCGCGGCACGCGCCGGGGTCTGATTCGACGCGGTCGATGTCCTCGTCCTTCGGCATTGTGAACGGGTGGTGCTTCGCCACATACCGGCCCTCCTCCTCGGAGTACTCGAACAGCGGGAAGTCCGTCACCCACAGGAAATTGAACTTCGTCTTGTCGATCAGCCCGAGCTTCGCGCCGACCGCAAGGCGCACCGCGCCCAGCGCCGTGCACGCGCGCTCGGAGTCCGCGTCCGCCGCGATGAGCAGCACGTCGCCCTCCTCGACGCCCGCCGCCGCGTACAGCGCCGCGACCTCGTCCTCGGTGAGGAACTTCTCAAAGCTCGACGACTTCGCCTCCGCCGTCCAGCGCGTGTAGGCGAGTCCTTTCGCGCCGTACGTCTTCGCGACCTCCGTCAGCTTGTCGATCTCCTTGCGCGAGAGCGCCGCCGCCGCGCCCTTCACGTTCAGCGCGCGCACGCTGCCGCCCGCCTCGACGGCGTTTTTGAACACCGCGAAGCCGCACGAGCGCACCGCGTCCGTCACGTTCTGCAATTCGAGGCCGAAGCGCGTGTCCGGCTTGTCGGAGCCGAAGCGGTCCATCGCGTCGGCGTACGTCAGGCGCGCGAACGGCGTCGGCACGTCCACGCCCAGCACTTCGCGGAACACGTGCTTCACAAGGCCCTCGTTCATCGCCATGATGTCGTCCTCGGTCACGAACGACATCTCCATGTCGATCTGCGTGAACTCCGGCTGGCGGTCGGCGCGCAGGTCCTCGTCGCGGAAGCACCGCGCGATCTGATAATACCGGTCAAAGCCCGACAGCATCAAAATCTGCTTGTACAGCTGCGGAGACTGCGGCAGCGCGTAGAACCGGCCCGGCTGCACGCGGCTCGGCACCAGGTAGTCGCGCGCGCCCTCCGGCGTCGACTTCATCAGCACCGGCGTCTCGATCTCGACGAAGTGGTTGGCCTCATAGTAGTCGCGGATGGCCTTCGCGATCTTCGAGCGCAGCACGATCGGGTCGTGCATCGACGGGCGGCGCAGGTCAAGATAGCGGTACTTGAGCCGCAGCGCGTCGTTCACGTTGATGCCGTCGCGGATCTCGAACGGCGTCGTCGCCGCGCCGCTCAAAACGCGCAGCTCCGTCACAAACAGCTCCACGCCGCCCGTGGGGATCTTGTCGGTCTTCGCCTCGCGCTCGCGCAGCGTGCCGCGCGCGATCACGATGTATTCGCTCTTCAGCGACGACGCCTTCTCGAACACGTCCTTGTCCGTGGAGTCGTCGAAGATCAGCTGCAAAATGCCCGTCGTGTCGCGCAGGTCGACGAACACGACGCCGCCCTTGTCGCGGCAGCGCGCGACGGAGCCCGCCACGGTCATCTCCGTGCCGGCGTCTTTTTCCCGCAGAGCGCCGACGTAGTGCGTGCGGCGCAGGCTGCCCATCGTTTCTATCATTGTGTAAACCCCCTTTGTCTGGTTGGTAACCTGTTTATTATAGCGCATCCGCGCGCATTTTACAATGCAATGCGGCGGCATTCGAGATAATAGCGCTTTTCCTCCGCGTGGCCCATCGAGAACGTCTTTTTCGGCAGCACGCCGCCCTTCGCGACGCCGAGGAACAGGTCGCTCTTCGCAAACGGCGGCATCAGCACGCCCACGCCGCCCTCGCGCGCGAGCATCTCCACCGACGATTTTCCGTGGATGTAGTCGACGCGCGCCGCCGGGTGCGCCTTCGCAAACTCCGCCCAGAACGCCTCGAACGTGCCCACCGCGAGCGCGTGCGTCTTGCCCGCCGCGCGCACGGCCACCTCGCGCCCCTTGCCGTCCGTCAGCGTGATGGTCTGCGCGCCGCCCTTGTCGCCGCGTTCTGTGAGGAACGCCGCGAACGCGCGCGCCACGTCGTCAAAGTCCGCGTCGAAGATCACGCGGTGGATCGGTTCCACGATCAGCGCCTCGTCGTGCACGCTGCACAGTTCCGCGAGGCAGTACCGCGCGGGGTGGCTTTCCCTCTGCGCGGGCGTGAGCGTCTGTTTCACGTTTTCCCAGTGCGCCTTCGCCGTCGCCAGCGAGTGGTTGCCGTCGCCGACGGCCATCGCGAACGGCCCGGCCTTCGCGCCGGGATATTTTGCCGCGAACGCGTCCGGGCCGGCCAGCGCGGCGACCGCCTCCTCCAGGCGCGACACGAGCGCCGCGTCCGTCACCGCGCGCCCCTCCACGACGCCGCCGCCGAGCATCAGCGGCGTGCGGTAGAGAAGCGGCAGGTCGTCGCGCGCTTTTTCCAGCGGCGCGAACAGCGGCGCGTCCGCGTCGTCGCACAGCAGCAGGATGTGCGGCGACTCCACGCTCGCGCCCTCGCGCACCGCCAGCCGCGGCGGGATGCGCTCACGCACCGTCGCCTCCGACGGGCGGCACAGCGGTGCGGCGTCTGGCTCGAAGCTGTACGTCTCGAGGTCCACCGCGCCCACAAGCCCGCGCCGCGTGCCGCTGGGCGTCGTGCGCTCCACGTACACAAAGCCCCGGACGCGCCGCGTCAGCACGGTCTCAAGATAGCGGTCCATCGTCTCGTGGATCCAGCCGATGCGCTCTTTCACGTTGTCTGCCTCGAGATACACCTCCGGCAGCGTGATGTGCAGCGTCGACGGGAACCCCTCGCACAGCGCGGCGGCGCGCCGCCAGTACGCCGGCTCGCTCGTGAACTGGTCGCACGCCAGCACCGCCCAGCGCTCAAGGTCGACCGAGACGTCCGGCAGCAGGATGTCGGATGCAGCAAACGGTTTCATACGATCTCTCCCCCCGCGCGCCCACCGAAACCGGGGCGCGCCGTTTCCATTTAGATTCATCATAAAGCAGCCGCGCCCCGATTGCAAGAGCATTTGCGCCCAAACCCTCGTTTTTCCGCGCGCCCCGTGCTATAATAAAACGAAAAGCCGCGCGCGCAAAGCGCGGCGGGGGAGGAAAGCGCATATGAAACAGCTTGCTTTTATCGGAACGGGCAACATGGGCGGCGCGCTGGCGCGCGCCGCGGCCGCGGGCGGCCACGCCGGGCAGATGATCCTCGCGGACGCGTCGGCCGAACGGGCGCGCGCGCTCGCGGACGAGCTCGGCGTCGCGGACTCGACCGGCTCGAACTGGGAGGCCGCGAAGGACGCGAAATACATCGTGCTCGGCGTCAAGCCGCAGGTGATGCCGGGCGTGCTGGCGTCGCTCGCGCCGAAGCTCGCGGGCCGCAGCGACTACATCCTCGTCAGCATGGCGGCGGGGCTGTCCATCGAATCGCTGCGCCGCATGGCGGGCGCGGAGCTGCCGGTCATCCGCATCATGCCGAACATGCCGTGCGCCGTCGGCAGGGGCATGGTGCTCATCGCGCACACCCACAACGTCCCGCGCGCCGACGCGGAGGAGTTCTGCCGCCTGCTGGAACAGGCCGGGCGGTTCGACTTTGTGGACGAATCGCTGATCGACGCCGGTTCGTGCGTCTCCGGCTGCGCGCCCGCGTGGGCGTTCATGTTCATCGAGGCGCTGGCCGACGGCGGCGTCGCGGCGGGCCTGCCGCGCGCGAAGGCGATGGAGTACGCCGCGCAGACGCTGCTCGGCTCGGCCGCGATGGTGCTCGAGACGGGCACGCACCCCGGCGCGCTCAAGGACGCCGTCACCAGTCCCGCGGGCACGACGATCGAGGGCGTCCGCGCGCTCGAGGAGCACGGCTTCCGCGCCGCCGTGATGGACGCCGTCCGCGCCGCGATGCAGCGCACGCTCGAGATGGGGAAGAAAAACGGAAAATAAGACGAAAGAGGGAGACCGCGCCGTGCGCGGTCTCCCTCTCTTTGTTGTCATTTACGCCGCCGGGGCGAATTTGTCGATGTAGCCCATCACGAGGATGAACAGCACGATCAGCGGCAGGATGTACGTCACATAGCCGCGCACCCATTTCGGGAACTTCAGGCCCTCGCCGGCGTCGGCCTCGGCGAGGAAGTTCTTCCAGCCCCAGCCGTAGCGGGTGGTGCAGAACAGCAGGTACACGAGGCTGCCCAGCGGCAAAATCGTGTTCGACACGAGGAAGTCCTCGAGGTCCTGGATCGTGCTGGTGCCGCCGAACGGCGCGAAGCCCGACCACACGTTGAAGCCCAGCACGCACGGCACGCTCAGGATGAGGATGGCGACGAAGTTGACGAGCACGGCCTTTTTGCGGCTCCAGCCCCACAGGTCCATGCCGAAGGCGATGATGTTCTCGAACACCGCGATGACGGTCGAGAGCGCCGCGAACGACATGAACACGAAGAACAGCGCGCCCCAGACGCGGCCGCCCGCCATGTTGCCGAAGATGTTCGGCAGCGTGACGAACACAAGGCCGGGGCCTTCGCCCGCGTTGACGCCGTACGCCGAGCACGCCGGGAAGATGATGAGGCCGGCCGTCAGCGCCACGAACGTGTCAAGGATGACGATGTTGATGCTCTCGCCCGTCAGGCTGCGGTCCTTGCCGAGATAGCTTCCGAAAATGGCCATCGCGCCGATACCGAGCGACAGCGTGAAGAACGACTGGCCCATCGCCGCGTAGACGACCGTGAACAGGCCGTTCTCCGTCACCTTCGAGAAGTCCGGCACCAGATAGAACTTCAGGCCCTCGGCCGCGCCCGGCAGCGTGACGCTGCGCACCGCCAGCACGATCATCAGAAGCAGCAGGCAGACCATCATGCCCTTCGTGACCTTCTCGACGCCCTGCTGCAACCCGCGCGAGCACACGAGGAAGCCCAGCACCACGGCCACGACCATCCAGAACATCTGTCCGGCGGGGTCGGCCAGCATCGCGTTGAACTCCGCGCCGACGTCCGCCGCCGACGCGCCGATGAATTTGCCCTGCGCGTTGCGCACGATGTACGACAGCATCCAGCCCGCGACGGTCGTGTAGAACATCATCAGCAGATAGTTGCCCGCGAGGCCCATCGCCGCGTACCAGTGCCACTTCGTGCCCGCCGGTTCCAGCGCCTTGAAGCTGGACGCGCAGCTCTTCTGCGACGCGCGGCCCACGGCGAATTCCATCCCCATGATGGGCAGGCCCAGGATGACGAGGAAGAACAGGTAGATCAGCACGAACGCAGCGCCGCCGTACGCGCCCGTGATGTACGGAAAGCGCCACACGTTGCCGATGCCGATGGCGCACCCCGCGCTGATGAGCAGAAATCCCAGACGCGAGGCAAACTTTTCTCTTTTCACGTTATGATTCCCCCATAGAAGTTTCGGCTGTCTCTCAGAGAAACACACCGCATTTCATTGTAGCGCAGCATCGGGGGGAAAACAAGGGCTTTGGCCGATTTCTCAGAAAAACAGGTGCTCCACGAGGATGCGCGCGCCGATGGCCACGAGGATGACGCCGCCGAACACCTGCGCCCACTTGCCCAGCAGCCGCCCGAACCGCTCGCCGATGGCGTGGCCCGCGACGCAGCACACGAACGTGACGCACGCGATGAACGACGCCGCCGTCGCGATGTTGATGTCCAGCGCCGCGAAGCTGACGCCCACGGCCAGCGCGTCGATGCTCGTCGCCACCGCCTGCGTCAGGATCACGCCCATCGTCAGCGCCGCGGGGCAGCTCTCTTCCTCCGCGTTCCACTCGCGCACCGCGTCCGCGATCATCTTGCCGCCGATCCAGCCCAGCAGCACGAAGGCGATCCAGTGGTCCAGCGCGCTGACGGCGTTTGCGAACGCGCGCCCCGCCGCGTAGCCGATCACCGGCATCATGCCCTGAAAAATGCCGAACGACAGCGACGTCGCAAGCGCCGTGCGCCGGTCCAGCCCTTTGTGGCACATGCTGTTTGACACCGACACCGCGAACGCGTCCATCGACAGGCCCAGGGCCAGAAAAAATAACGTGATCGTGTTCATTGCTCTTGCTCCTTCTCTCTTGCGCTCCAACAAAAAAGACCCACGGACAGCCGGAAAGGCTGTCCGTGAGTCTTGCCGATTAAGCAAAGCCAGACGGCGCAGCGGCCGTCAGCGTGTTGACCTTGCGCGCGGCTCGCCGCGCCGGCTACTCCCTCACAGAGTATGCACTGTAATTTGCTATTATACAGGGTCACGCGCAAAATTGCAAGCGTCATTCCCAGCTTTCGCGCAGCGCCCGGCACGCGGGCGCGATGTCTTCGGCCGCGAGGCCCGCGTACCCCAGCACCAGCGCCGGCTCGCGCGGCAGAGCCTGCCCGCCGGGCGCGGCGTAGTCCGCGAGGCCCCGCACGCGCAC
>CALXIU010000104.1 GCA_944388415.1 uncultured Ruthenibacterium sp.
CGGCGGTTGGCCTCGAAACCCTCCAGAGGGCCCTCTCGCCGCTTCGCGGCTCACCTTGACGCCGCCTGCGGGCGTCAGCCCTCGAGGGGAGGCCAAAACACACTTTTTGAAGTTTATCGACAAACTGCGGCCCTCCCCGGAGGGCCGTTTTTTGATGTTTCAGGCGCGCTTTTGCCGTTTGTGTGATATAATGGAAGAAGACTCTATGATTTGGGGGGAATTTGCAAATGCAACCGACTGCTTTTGAGACGATGTGGCAGCGCATGGAGCGCACGGCCGAGGCGCTGCGCCGCAACAACATGGAGGCCACGTGCGTGAAGAGCACCGCCGACGTCGTGCCGGTGGTGGAGTCGCTTCTGCACGAGGGCGACGTCGTGTCGAACGGCGGCAGCATGTCGCTGGTCGAGACGGGCGTGATGGACCATCTGCGCTCGGGCCGGTATCAGTTTCTGGACCGCGAGGGCGTGACGGGCGACGAACTGGGCAAGCTTTATCGGGACGCTTTTTCCGCCGACGCGTACCTCGCCTCCGCGAACGCCGTGACGGACGCGGGCGAGATCTTCAACGTGGACGGCAACGCGAACCGTGTGGCGGCCATCGCGTTCGGGCCGAAGCGCGTGATCCTCGTCGTAGGCTGCAACAAGCTGGTGGCCGACCTGCGCGAGGCAGAGACGCGGCTGGAGACGATGGCCGCGCCCGCTAACACGAAGCGCCTTGGCTGCGCGACGCCGTGCCGCGAAACGGGCGTGTGCGCGCACTGCCAGAGCCCCGCGCGCATCTGCTGCACGTACACGGTGCAGCGCTTCCAGCGCCAGAAGGGGCGCATCCACGTCATCCTCGTGGCCGAACCGCTCGGCTTCTGAGCGACAGGCGCAAAAAACGCGGAGAGCAGGAGTTTTGTTCCTGCTCTCCGCGTCTTTTTTATGGTTCGAGCGACGCGAGGTAGGCCACCGGGCCCTCGCGGTAGAGGTCGCCGCCGTGCGCGTCGAGCACGACGGTGAGCGGCATGTCGCGCACGACGAGGCGGCGCACGGCCTCGCTGCCGAGGTCCTCGTAGCAGACGAGTTCGGCGCTCTCGACGCACGCGGCCGCGAGCGCGCCCGCGCCGCCGGTGGCGGCAAGGTACACGCTGCCCGTCTCGACGACGGCGGCTTTGACCTCGTCGCTGCGCGCGCCCTTGCCGATCATCACGATCAGCCCCTCACGCATCAGCGCGGGCGCGTAGGCGTCCATGCGGCCGGACGTCGTGGGGCCGCACGCGCCGATGGGTCGTCCCTCGGGCGCGGGCGTCGGGCCCGCGTAGTAAACGGCCGCGCCGCGCACGTCGAACGGGAGCGGTTTTCCCTCCTCAAGCAGCGCGAAGAGGCGCTTGTGCGCGGCGTCGCGCGCGGTGTAGATGACGCCCGAGAGAAGCACGGTGTCGCCCGCGCGCAGGGGCGCGAGGTCCTCTTTTTTGACGGGGCAGGTCAGGCGGTGCTGTGTCATAGGATCACCTCCGCGTGGCGCGTAACGTGGCAACCGATGTTGACGGCGACGGGCATCCCGGCGATGTGCGTGGGGAACGTCTCGATCTGCACGCCGAGGGCGGTCGTCTTTCCGCCGAAGCCCTGCGGTCCGGTGCCGAGGGCGTTGATGCGCGCGAGGAGCTCGTCCTCCATCGCGGCGTAGTACGGGTCTGCGTGATGGCTGCCCACCGGGCGCAAAAGCGCGTGCTTCGCGAGCAGCGCCGCGCGCTCGAACGTGCCGCCGACGCCCACGCCGACGACGACGGGCGGGCACGGATTCGACCCCGCGAGGCGCACCGTCTCGACGACGAAGTCCTTGACGCCGTCCTCGCCCTGCGAGGGCTTGAGCATCGCGATGCGGCTCATGTTCTCGGAGCCGAAGCCCTTCGGCGCGACGACGAGGTGCACCCTGTCGCCGGGCACGAGGCGCACGTGCAGCACGGCGGGCGTGTTGTCGCCGGTGTTGCCGCGGCGGATGGGGTCGCGCACGACGGACTTGCGCAAAAGCCCCTCGGTGTAGCCCTTCGCGACGCCCGCGTCGACAGCAGCCTCGAAATCGCCGTCGATGTGCACGTCCTGGCCGACCTCGGCGAACACGCACGCCATGCCCGTATCCTGGCAGATGGGCAGGCCGGTGCGCGCGGAGGCGTCGAGGTTTTCGCACAGCGTGCCGAGCGTCGCCTTCGCGAGCGGCCACGGCTCCGATTCACGCGCCGAGCGCAGCGCGCGCTCCATATCGCACGGCAGATGCAGGTTCGCCTCGACGCACAGGCGCGCGACGGCGTCGCGGATGTCGTCCGCTTTGATCGTCCTCATGCGCGCGCCACCCCCGTCTCGCGCGCCGCCTTTGCGACGGCGGCGGCCACGGCCTCGGCCACGCGCGGGTCGAACGCGCCGGGGATGATGTAGTCCTCGTTGCGCTCCGCGTCGCTGACGAGGTCGGCGATGGCGTTCGCGGCGGCGACCTTCATCGCGCTGTTGATGTCGCGCGCGCGCACGGAGAGCGCGCCCTTGAAGACGCCCGGGAACGCGAGGACGTTGTTGATCTGGTTCGCGTAGTCGCTGCGGCCGGTGCCGACGACGCGCGCGCCCGCGGCCTTGGCTTCCTCGGGCGTGATCTCTGGCGTGGGGTTCGCCATCGCGAAGATGACGGCATCCTTCGCCATCGTGCGCACCATCTCGGGCTTGAGCGCGCCGCCGACGGACACGCCGATGAAGACGTCCGCGCCGCGCACGGCGTCCGCGAGCGTGCCGCGCATGTCGGAGAGATTCGTGATCTCACACAGCATGGCCTTGTGGTCGGCGATGCCGACGCCGCGGTCCTTGTAGAGGATGCCGTTTTCGTCGCACGCAATGACGTCGCGCACGCCGGCGGCCAGCAGCATCTTGATGATGGCCGTGCCCGCCGCGCCGGGGCCGTTGACGACGACGCGGATGGAGCCCAGCTCTTTGCCGACGACGCGCAGCGCGCCGATGAGCGCCGCCGTCACGACGATGGCCGTGCCGTGCTGGTCGTCGTGGAAGACGGGGATGTCGAGCTCGCGCTCGAGCGTTTCTTCAATGTAGAAGCAGTTCGGGGACGAGATGTCCTCGAGGTTGACGCCGCCGAACGTGGGCGCGAGCATCCGCACCGCCTCGATGACCTTCTCCGGGTCCTTCGTGTCGAGGCAGACGGGGAACGCGTCGACGCCGCCGAATTCCTTGAACAGCACCGCCTTGCCCTCCATGACAGGCATGGACGCGGCCGCGCCGATGTCGCCGAGGCCGAGCACGGCCGTGCCGTTCGTGACGACGGCCACAAGGTTGCCCTTCGCGGTGTAGGTGTACGCGGCGGCGGGGTCGGCCGCGATCTCGCGGCACGGCTGCGCGACGCCGGGCGTGTAGGCGGTGGAGAGGTCGTCGCGCGTTTTGACGGGCACCTTGCTGCACACTTCGAGCTTGCCCTTGTGTTCCGCGTGCAGTTCGAGCGCTTTTTTGTAGTAATCCATGCTTCCCATCCTCTTTTTTATATTATTTGTTTCAGTATAGCGTATTTCAAGGAAATTTCCAATGAATTTCACACAAATTCATTTCGCGCCTCTATCTTTTTGACCCTTGGATGGTGTATAATGTATGTTGCACGTGTGTGTGAATTTCAGAAGTTGAGGGAGATTGTGACATGAAAAAGTGGATTTCCGTCCTGCTGGCGGCTGCGATGTGCGCGGCTCTGGCGGGCTGCAATAGCGGCGCTTCGTCCTCGGGCTCCGCGTCCGGTTCGTCGTCCGACGCGTCCTCCGGGACGAGCGAGGCGTCAACGATCGACTACAGCGCCGGTCTGGACGACAAAGGCTATTTTGAAGGCGTGACAGCGCTCGATTACGTGACGCTGCCCGCCGACTACAACGCCATCCCGCTGAGCGAGGCGGACGTGGCTGTCGACGAGTCGTATCTCGATTCCTACATCGACAGCATCGCGCAGAGCTTCGCGACGGACATTGAGATCACCGACCGCGCCGTCGAGGAGGGCGACTCGGTGAACATCGACTACACCGGCAGCATCGACGGCGTGGAATTCGACGGCGGCAGCACCGGCGGCTCCGGCACGGTCGTGACGGCCGGCGGCACGGGCTACATCGACGATTTCCTCGATCAGATCATCGGCCATGAGCCGGGCGAGACGTTCGACGTGAACGTGACGTTCCCCGATCCGTACGAGAACAATCCCGATCTGGCAGGCAAGGACGCCGTGTTCGTGACGACGATCAACCACATCGTCGAGCAGGAGATCCCCGAGGTGACGGACGAGTTCGTCAAGGAAAACCTGTACGAGACGGACGGCTGGGAGACCGTGGAGCAGATGCGCACGGAGCTGGCCGACGCGATGCGTGAGACGAACATCTACAATGGCGTGTGGAATTATCTGATGGAGAACTGCGAGATCAGCGAGATCCCGGAGGCCGTCACCACGTTCCAGCAGGAGTCCGTGCTGAACGAGTACCGCATGTACGCGACGAGCTACGGCATGGAGCTGGAGGATTTCATCTCCGCGATGGGCATGGAGAGCACCGATGCTGTTCTGGAGAGCGCCGCCGCGACGATCGAGTCGTACGCGAAGCAGGCGCTCATCACGCAGGCCATCGCCGAGAAGGAAGCAATGGATCTGACGCACGAGGACGTCGTCTCCTATTTCGCCGAGGTGGAGAGCGCGACGGAGGACACCGTCACGCAGTATGAGGAATACTTCGGCGCGCCGTACGTGATGATGAACGCGGTCAACTACTATGTGGGCACGTTCCTGATCGACAGCGCTGTAGTGGCGTAAACAGATACAACAAAGGGCCGCTGCGCTTGCAGCGGCCCTTTTGTCATTCGCACGGCAGCCAAGCGCCGTCGGCGTTCAGGTTCAGAATCTTCGCCCGGAAGGCGGAATTTTCCTCGGCCTGTTCCATGGTGACGCGCGGCTCTTCGGCGAGGTACCGCGCCAGCTCCCCGGCGTCGGCCGCAATGCCGGCGGGAACATCATAAGCGCTGTTGCGGTCGTAGGTGACGGGGTCATACACAGTGGCGGAGTAGTAATCGAACGGCACGCCGTTTTTCTGCGCCTGCTCATACAGGAGCGTCAGGCGTCCGGCGAGCGCCTCATCCGAGAGATCGTCGGACGAAAACTCGACGCACACGGCGGCGGGCAGCGGCAGCGCGTTCAGACGGAAGGCGGAGTCCTGCACGAAGACGGGGTCGGCCGGGTCGAACACATTTTCGCCGAAGGCGAGGAAGTCGACGAGGCTGCCGTACTGCCCCATGCCCGCCTCGCGCAGCGCCGCCGTCGTGTCCTCGGTGAAATACGCGGCGGAGAGCTCGTTGCGGAAGCGGTTGTACGTATTGCTGCCGCTGAGCGTCTCGGCGGCCTCGGTGGTGCAGACCGTGCCGTTTTCGACGAACGCGGCAAAGCCTGTGTCCTCGCTGCCCTCCCTGTACACGCGGCAGACATAGCGCATGGGGCGCTGGCCGATGTAGCGCATCGGGCCGACGACATAGCCCTCGCCGGCGTGCTCCTCCTCGAAGTGCCGCACGACGGCGTGCTGCGCGAGGCGCAGCGAGACGGGATTGCCGGCAATGGCGTCCACAAAGTATGCGAGCGCGCCGATGAGCGCGAACGCGAGCAGCGCGGCAAGCGTGCGCGTGAGGCGCGTGCGGGGGACCCGGAAGCCTTTCAGGGCGGACCACACCCGCCCGCCTGTGAAGCGACGTTCAGTCATGCTGTTTCTCCTTTCCGAACGCAAAAAGCAAGAGCGCGGCGATGGCGATGCCCACGCAGAGCAGAGCGCCGAGTCCGACGCCCGTCCACACATCGTGGGACCAGACGAGCGCCGCCGCGGCCGCGAGCACCGGGACGGCGGCGCTGTACCGGCGCATCAGCGCGTACGACGCCGCGCCCACGGCGGGGAGCATCCACAACAGGAGCACGGGCTGCGCGGCGAACGTCATCACGGCGAGCGCCGCGAACGTCAGCAGCAGCCCCTGCCACGCGAGGCGCACGCGCAGACGGCGCAGCACCTTTTCGTCGGCGGCCTTTGCGCGCAGCGACGTGATGCCGCGCTCAAGCTCGCCCTGATACATCTCCCGGCAGGCCGGACACGTTTCGATGTGCGCTTTGACGGCCGCCTCGCTGTCCTCGGACGCAACGCCGTCCACGACGAGGGGAATCAGGTCGCGGCAGATGTCGCAGGTCAATTCAGTCATCACAAAAACCCTCCTGTTGCAAAGTCTCGCGCAGCCAGCGGCGCGTGCGGAATTCAACGGTGCGCGCGCTCGACTCGGAGATGCCGCACGTCTGTGCGATCTCCGCGAACGAGTACCCCTGCGCACGCAGCAAAAACGCCTGTTCCGCGACGGGACGCCGCGTGCGCAGAAGCTCCTTCGCGCGCGCGGCGACGGCGGCGTTCACGGCGCTTTTCGCAGGGTCGTCGGGAGCGGCGTCCTCGACGTAGCCCGCGAGCAGATCGTCGTACGACAGCTGCGGCTTTCGCTTTCGCAGCTCGTCGATCCACACGTGGCGCGCGATGGTGCACAGCCACGTTTTGACGCTGGCGTCGCCGCGGAAGCCGCCGACGGCGCGGATGGCGCGCAGGAACGTCTCGCTGAGAAGGTCCTCCGAGAGCGCCGCGTCGCGCGTGATGCTGCACAGATAGCGGTACACGTCCTCGCTGTACAGCCGGTACAGCTCCTCCACTCCGTCCAAGCGACGCTCCCTCCCTTCCCTTTTTCAGCATATCAGACGCGCGTCGGCCGGTTTTGTTGCGGCGCGCGCAAATAAATATCCCCCGGCGAAGCCGGGGGTTTTTCACAGACGGGTAAAACCCTGGAATACTAGCGCACGCGTCACGTCGCGTTGGTACGGTCTGCCAGCCGCGAAAGATTGTTACTTGCCGCCCGT
>CALXIU010000105.1 GCA_944388415.1 uncultured Ruthenibacterium sp.
GCATTCCTGTTCTGTCTGGCCACGGAGAGCGGACAGAAGGATAAAATGCTGGAGCTGTTGCGCGCGGACACGCAGCTGCAGAAAAAGCACGCGGACAAGTATGCGCTCGCTTTGTTCGAGGCGGGAAACTATGCCGAGTATCTGCATCTCGACGTCGACAAAGACTCTGTCCGCGCAACGCTTGCGTCCATCCGTCTCGGCGAGTGGGACGGCGAGCCGTTTGACGTGAGCGGGACGGCGCCGGAAACGCTGGCCGCGCTGACAGGCGAAATGACAAGCTCGGAACGCTCCATGTTGGCGGAGGCCGCGCAGCGCCGCGGCGAGGCGGATCTGGCATATTATCTGTCGGAAGCTCCGGAGGAAGCGCTGACGCGCAGCGCGGAAGAGGCGCTGACGACACTGATCCGGGACCTGCCGGAAATGCCCGCGGAGGAGCAGCAGGCGAAGCTGCGCCGCGCAAGGCTGCTGTACGGCCCGCTGTATGAGGCGCATCAGGGCGAGATGCTGGAGCTTCGCTATCAGACTGCGCTGGCGGAACCGGACGCGGAAAAGAGCGCGGAGAGCCTGACCGGCCTGCTGGAGAGCGTAAAGGAGGGGCCGAATCTCGCACTGCTGCTGCGTCTGACGGAAGAGAGCGGGCGCGGAAGGGACCTGTGCGCGTTCCCGGCGTTCTATCGGACGATGACGCGCGCGTGCCTGAATGCGGGCCTGAAGGAAGAGGTCCTGCGCTTCTTCCACTCAGTCCGCGGGAAAGGCCCGGAGTTCCTTTTCCATTTGATCTCGCTGTACAACCGCGGCCTGGAAGAGGGCTTTTTCCCCGCCGAACTGCTTGACACGGCGGAACCGTTGGTGCTTGCGCGTCTGCGGATCGACGGCAATCTCGACGCCGCGTGCTGCGCATACCGCATGGAGATCCTGCGTGGCCGCCTGCCCTGGCAGCGCTTTGCGCTTCAGGCTCTCCGCGCCCGTCTGGACGAGCTGACGGAGGAATCCGCCGAGTGGATCCGCGGCGAGCTGGAAAAGCTGCCGGAGTCCGCGGACACGCGGGAATTCGCGATCTTTGCCGAGGTGCTCAGGGATCCCTCGTACGACGTCGTCGCATATCTGAACTTCTGCCGTGCGTTCCGCGTCTCCCATGAGGAGGACGAGGCGGTGCTCGCGCAGGTTTCCACGCGGATCTATGTCACCGAGGGCGAGAGCAGCGCGGTTTTGCATCTGCTCTATGAAAAAATACAGGAGCCGGACGCGTGGGCGGCTGCGCTCAAGCTGCCGCTGCAGGACCGTCCTGTTCTGTATGCGCGGCTGCTCTTCACTGCGGCGCAGCAGTGCGACAGCAGCGCAAAAGAAGCGGACAAGAGCAACGATCTTGCTCTGTGGAAACGATGCGCCGATCACTGCGCCAAAAACAAGCTTTACGAGTTGTTGCTGACGTCACTCCTGCAATGGGCGCGCTCCCCGCAGATCCGCGACAAGGCAGTGTTCCCGTGGTATCTCGTCAAGACGCTGTTTGCCGCCGTTGAGGCGGTCACGCGCTCCGGGTTCCCGCAGGAGTGGCGGGAACACAGCGGAGAGGTCCGTCAGCTTCTCACGGAGCTGATCCTGATCTTCGACAAGTTCAACAGCATCGGAGACGGAGACTCCAACCACAATTCCCTTCGCACCATCATTGAGTTTGCAGTGGCCGCCAATCAGGAAGACGTCATTCTGGACAATCCCAGCGTGATGGCTTCGCTGATCGGCTCGAACCGCAAGCTCTGCTTTGTGCTGGCTCTTCGCCTGATCCGAAGCGGCGATACGTCACGCGCCGCCGTTGCCGCCGAGCTTCTTCAGCGCCTCACTCATTTTGAGGATGGCCTCTCGTATGTCTGGATCCTTCGAAAGCTGGCCGGAATGAGCGCCGAACAGTTGACGGAATGGGGCCAGTCTCTGAGCGGACGCGATTTGATCGACGCGATCCTGCCCGACGGCAACCGCGTCAACGGTTCGAAACTTCGCGCGCTGGTGATGAAGCACCTCATCGCGGAGACACATGAGATCGGCATTGGCACGCTTCTCAGTTTGAACAAAACGGGAGAAGACTGCATGGTCTTCACCGCGTTGTTCATCCTGTGCAAGGAAAACCCGCGCAGGAACATCGTCAATATCTACAACGCTCTCTCGGGCATTTGCCGCAAGTATCCGATGGACGACCGCCGGAGGGACATCACCCGGAATTTCTCGCGCCCGCGCCGGGAGATCCTTGACCTGCTTTTGATCGTCCGCGCTGTGATGGAAAAAGAGGGCATGGCGGGCTCGATCCCTACGCAGGACGCGGAGCTGAACGGCTTTTTGCGCACGCTGCACCGCTACGGCGGCGACGGTGCGTGGGCAGAGTACAATGTGAGTGATTTTGTCAATGTCCATGTCACATTCTATGACCAGATCCTCCGGATGTACGACGGCATGGATCAGGCGCTCGTGACGGACGCGCTGCTTGCGACGGTGACGGGAAACTGGATCCCGTTCCTGAAAACAGCGTGGCCCGCGCGTTTGCAGTCCTACGATTACTTCGCGCTTTCGTGCGGAAAAGGCGCGCAGATCCAGGTGCTCGGCCTCAAGCGTTCTGCGCTGCGAATGATGAAAGAACTCAACAAAACGGAGCGCCGCGCGTTCGTGCAGTGGCTCAAGAGCTGCTCCGCGCCGCCCGAGGGCCGCGCCACCGAGAACCTTGTGCGCCTTTACGCCGTTTCGAACGAGCTGGAAAACGTCAACATCAGCTCGGAAAAAATGGTCCACCGTTTCTATGACATCGACGTCCTGGACGAGCGTTTCCTGACGCTGCCGATGGAGGAGCATTTCGTGTGCCTCGGCGATTTCAACGATCTCGACAGCGACGAGATGCTCAGCTGCTTCCATTGGATGCGCAGAAATACTTCTGTGTCCAAACTGCGCACCACGGCATACCTGTTCCTGCGGCTCGCGCAGGACAACAGTGTCGGCGTCAACATCACGAACTACGCGCAGCAGCTGTTCGACCAGCGTGCGGACGAACAGGCGGCGATCTATTTCGAGATCCTCAATTTCGCGTCGCACCACTCCAATACCAATTATCAGGTGTTCGGCAGCTTCCTGAGCACCACTTCCGAGACGGAGAGGCAGCGCTGGAAAGAGTATTGGCGCGAGTATTATCAGTGCTGCTACAGGATCAGCGGCGCGTTCTCCGGCGATAAGGTCGTCATTGCGAAGCTGAGCGGCGTCAAGATGAAGACGCGTTCGGCATACAACCTCGTCATCACGCTTCTCATGTCGAAGCGCAGCGGCGAGGTGCACCGCCTTGCCGGCGTGCTGACGGGGACCAACCGCGCGCTTGCGCTTGACCTGCTCCGCCTTGTGTCTCCGAAACTCTCCGATGAGGAGAAGCTCTCCATCCGCGAGACATACCAGAACAACAGCGACGCCTCCGAAGGCATCACGTATCTGCTCAGCCGCACAAACTGGAATGCAACCACGTACCGGACGCCCAGGCGTTCCCGGCAGCAGATGGTCGGCGTGGCGCACGAACCGCTGTTCCTGCTCTCGCTTGCAACGGCACAGCGTCTCGGGCGGGAATTTATCGCCATGATCAACCGCCGCTATGTGGAGATCCAGAAGGAGGTCCCCGTGTATCTTGCGCCGGAGTCGCGCATCAGCCTCGCGGCGCTTGAGCAGCTGGAAGCGGCGCCGACCGACGTCGACAGCACTGCGGAGGCAGCTCCTGTCCACCGCGGCCGCCGCCCGCCCGTTCCTGCCTTTGCCATGAGCATTCGCGGCGCGCTCTCCACGGAGAAACTTCCGGACAAGGAGACGCTCGAGAACGAGTACGCAGGTCTGGCCGGATCTTATGACCGGCTGCAAGAGCGGATGGACCTCTCCGGGCAGCTCTATGTTGTGATCTGCAATTATCCGAACGTAACGCAGGACGAGGTCTCCAACGCGCTGACGCAATACGGTCTCGATTACTACAGCTTCCATTACAGCAGCTTCCCGGGCGCCCGGCGTGAACTCGCTGAGCAGGCCATCCGTGAGCTTGCGGTCTGGACCGCCGACCGCCACATTGACGAGGACCTTTTCTTCCAGCTGACGGAGCGCGTCTCTCTTGCATTGCAGCGCATTTTAAAGGAGTATCCCAGCATTGACGCGCTTGTGGAGGACACGCTGCAAAACCGCGAGGGCTATTCCGCGATGGTGAGCATCGTGACCAATCAGTGCCCGTTCCTGCCTCCGATGTATTCGATCCTGAACACCATGTGCCGCGCCTGCGCCAACATTGCAGGCCCGAAACTGGGCAACGAGGAGCAGTACAAGCTCGCCTACCGCCAGTGCATCGAACAGATGCTGGGCCTTTCGATCGATATGCGCTATGGCGAGTGGCAGGAAGTCCGCAACAAACTGATCACATTGCTTCAGGAGGCGCAGAACGAGCTCGACCAGCGTCCCGATCTGTCGGTAAAAGTTCTCAACCGCAGATTTGAAGGGATGCGCTCAGACTCCGTTTTCGGCGAACTGATGAACACCGGACGGGAGGATGCCAACAGCATCGAGATGTTTATGTCCTGGCTCGACGGGCAGAACGTTGCCACAACGCCGAAATACACGTTTGCCTCACTCAAGCCGGGGGAGAAGGCCGCATTTGCGCTGGAATATGAGCTTCGCAGCGAGGCGACGGAGGTCGAGTTCACCATCACTGTCCGGGCGACAGGGCACGGCACCGTGCTGAACGTGCCGGCAGAGAAGGTGCGCCTGAAAATCGTCGAGGCGCCGGAAGCGGACTTCGACACAGAGCTCTACAACAGCAGCAGCCCGGTCGAGTTCACAGAGGTGGACGGCGAGATCGTCAGCCCCGGGTTCTTTGGCCGCGAGTCGCAGCAGGAAGAGCTGCGCCGCTGTGTCACCGGCGAGGGATTTGCCGACTACAAAAACCGCGTCGTGCAGGGCGTGCGCCGCTCCGGCAAGACGTCGCTTCTGAACTATCTGCGCAAATATTGCGCGGTCAACCGTCCGGGACTTGTCGTTGTATTCAAGGATTGTCAGGGCGTTTCCCATCAGCACATTCAGACTGTCTTCATCAAATCCGTCCTTGACGCGATCACCGCCGGGCAGGAGGAACTGCGTGATTTGCCCGTGTGGAGTGAATTCTGTGAGACATGGAGCCTCACCCGCGACGACGCCGACCGTCTTCAGCAGGATCTTGTCGATTTCTATACCGGCCTCAACGCTGTGCTCGGACGCATTGCGCAGGACAACGGCATTGAGAAGAAAGGCGTGCTGCTGATCATCGATGAATTCGACGTCCTTCTGCAAAAGCTGGGTGAGGAGAACGCGGACGACCTGCTGAAAACGCTTCGCAGCGTGATGAGCGAGTGCCGTGAGATCGTCAAATTTGTGTTCTGCGGTTCGAATAACCTGATCCTCTACAAGATGAACGGCGGCCGGTACAATCAGTTCTTCCATTCAGTCGAGGTCATCGGAGTGGATGACCTCCCGCCAAACGATCTTGAAAACATGCTGCGGGCTCCTTATAAAGAGACAGATGTGGAGATCCCCGACAAGACCATGGAGTGGGTCTACCGTTACACGGGCGGCCTTGTCTGGTACACAAAACTCCTCGGCAAAGCGATGCTCGAGCGCGCGAAAGCCGCCGGGCGCACCGTCGTATATCCCACGGACGTGTATGACGCGTTCACGTCGATCTGCACCGACAGCAATTGCCAGCAGTTCTACGAGGGCTGCGGTGACGACGAACACCTTGTACTTCAGACGCTCGCGAGGCTCTCCCCGCGCTACCGCAGCGTCGTATCGAAGGAATCTCTGCGAACCGCACTGGGCGGAGGCTTGTCCGAGAGCAAGCTGACGTCGGCGCTGAACCGTCTGACGGAACTCCGCCTGATCGAGGGAAAGGCGGAACGTTATTCCTTCCGCAAAGAGATCTATCGCCGCTATTTCCGCTCGAAACTTGCGATTTCGGACGGCTCTGTCGGAGATATCATGGAAAAAACAGTCAGCGTGACAAGCGGTGCTCCATTCGGCGGATTTGCGAGAAAGCGCTGAATCGGGGCGTCCGGAGCGGCGCGCGAGAGCCGCTTTGGACAGAATGCTGCAGAATGAAAGTATGAGAGGGAACAACATGTACGAACAAGTCAATCCATATCAGGAGAAAAGCGGCAAGCACATCTACCGCCGCGCCCAGTATTTCGGACAGGACGAGGCGTTCCGCGACATGGAGCGCAAGATCAAGCGTTGCCTGAACACTGTGCTTCTCGGCCCGGAGGGCATCGGGAAATCGGAATTTCTCAACTGCCTGTTCAACCGGGAACGCCGGATGCAGCTGGCGCTTGAGGAGCGCGTGCTGGTGTCGATGTTCGCCTATCCGACCGCGCTGGAAGAAAAAGACGAGATCTACGCGGTCTTCTCCGGGGCAGTCCGCGCGGCCGCGGACATTTTGGAGGAGATCGACGAGCTGCGCGGCGATTATCTGAGCCTTCAGAAAGCGGCGGAGAAAAAACGCAGAGAGATGACGGGCGAGGCCGATTATCTCCAGCAGCTGTGCCAGTGCATTGCCGACAGGGAGTATCAGGTCATCCTTGTTGTGGACCAGTTCGAGGAATTTGTCAACAGCACGCATGTGCTCGTCGATCACCATGACATTCTCCGTCAGCTTCTCGTCAGCGGGCAGCTGCGCATGATCGTCGCGACGGATTATGATTTCAATATGAATACGCTTCCGCCGAACGTGTCCGGCTCCTATCTTCTGCAGATGTTCGCGGGCAACGAGGTCGCACTGCGCCCGCTCGATCATGACAACTGCCGGAACTTTCTGGAACGCCTCAGCGGCGAGGCGGATTTCTCCGACGCTGAACTGGGCAATCTGATAGCGCTCTCCGGCGGCATTCCTGAGCTGCTGCGCCTGTGTGCGTGCTCGGCGTGGAACTACAAGCAGGCGGGACAGCTGGATGTGTCCTGGGAGCAGGTGCGTGCGGAGAGCGCGCGTGCCGCCGCGCCGATGATCCGCCGCTGGATGAAATTTTTGGACGACCGGGAGGCCGCGCTTCTACGCGAACTGTCTGAATCGGAAAACGGCACGTTGCTGGTCCCGGCGTCGCAGCGCGAAAATTGTGTGCCGCTTTTGAAAAAGCGCGGGCTCATCCAGTCTGTGGACGGCGACGACTGGTACGTCTCGTTCAACTCCGTGCTGCTGTGGGACTGCTGCGTCGACGAGCCTCCCGAATCCAACCGCCCGCAGAGCGCGAAAGAACGTCAGGCTCCCATCATCACCAATACGACGAACATCAGCGGCGATTATATCGCTGGGGACAAAAACGAAATGAACGCGCAAGTCGTCAACGCCGTTTTGCCGACGCGCGAACTGCTCGAGATCATCGTCGGCGCGGGCGACGGCCGCCAGCAGCTTGCGCAGGCACTCTATTCCCGCCTCACCGGGAACCTTCCGACGCACGGCCTCATCGGGCTGAGGGCGCCGGAAGAACTGCCGGAGGACGAGTATGACGCGCAATATGACGATGCGTTCGAAAAGCAGGTCAACGACAAGATCGTCGGCAACGTCAGCGTCGACGATGATGAAGAGATCGTCGACATTCCCGAACAGGCGCAGCAGACGCTCGACCTCCGATTCGAGGAGGCGCGCAGAATGAGTCGGCCGAGTTTGACGGACACGCTGCTCGAAGACCTCTCCACGCGCACCAGATTTTATCTGAAGATGGCGGTCGTCGTTGAGGACGCGCTCTCCATCTTAAAGCTGTTTCAGCAGGACGACATCGACTGTTCCGCGCAGCTCGTCCTGTACGGAAAAGCGCTTGAGCAGCAGCTCAGGGACAGCTTCTATCCGGTGTTCCACTGTGCGCCGGAACTCAGGACTTACATGATCCCGCCGCTCGGCGGCGGTCCGGTCATGCCGTTCGCGGACGTCGACGTGCAGAAGACCGGCATCGGAAACTATATCTATGCGATCGGAGCGCGGGCGCAGCAGTTCGCGGAACTGTGCGCCGTGAACCGGGCCACATATCACGGCGCTGAACTGACGGTGCATGAGTGGAAGGATGTTTGGAAAGCGCTCTCCGAAAGGATCCGCGGCGCGCATTCCATCCGCAACAAGGCCGACCACGCGAATCCGGAGAACCCGAATTTCGGTCACGTCGACGAGATCGCGCAGCTGTGCTTCGAGGAGGAGGATTCCATCTTCGCACAGTGCATCATCGGAAACAGCCTGCACGCTGCCGTCGGCATGGGCAGGACGCTCACCGGCGCGGAAGGCGAAATGCTGACGGACGCGGTGGCCGTCATGCAGTGCACCAGAGTCAATGCGAATACAAAGGCGACCCAAGGCACGCTCCAGACGGTTGCGGCCGGGTGTCAGGTGAAGATCAGCCCGAGAAAGGTAGAACGTTTCCTTGCAGCCAATCAGGATGTCGAGATCACGGAGGGCCGCAGATATCAGGTGCGCCTCAACGAATACACGTTCCAGGACGGGGCGTGGTTCTTCCGCGCGGAGCTGTGCGGCGTTGCAGACTGATGAAAAACAAACGGCGGGGCGAGCGCATTGGCGCTCGCCCCGCTGCTTTGTGCCCGGAGCCTCACTCCGGACGCGCTTGTTTTCTGACAAGACCTGTCACGGCCCCGATCAGCTCCCGCTTCTGAGCGTCCGGGCACGTCAGACGGCAGATCGCCTCCGCCGCGCAGGCCGCCCGCGCCTCGGTCAGCCGCCGCGCCAGCAGCGTCCCGTTGTCCGCGTCCGCCGGCCCGTGGACCACAAGTTCGATCGCGGTTTCCCGCTTCATCCGCATCGCCTCCCTCGCTTCATTCTATTGCGCTGTGTGCCGCGCATAGAACTTTCATGAGAGAAAAGGGAGGCAAAGACCAATGCGGGAAAACGAAGACAAGGTGGCCATCTATTCCAGAAAATCGCGATTTACCGGAAAGGGCGAGAGCGTCGGCAATCAGGTGGACATGTGCCGGGCGTATATCCGGACGGCGTTCGGCGACCGGTACGCCGACACGGCCGTCATCTTCGAGGACGAGGGCTTTTCCGGCGGGAATCTGAACCGCCCGGG
>CALXIU010000106.1 GCA_944388415.1 uncultured Ruthenibacterium sp.
AGTGCGGCGGTTCGGACGGCCTGTCCGGCATCACCGCGAACCCCACCGTCGGCGCGTTCAGCGACCTGCTGATCTCCGAGGGCGGCTCCACCGTGCTGACCGAGGTGCCGGAGATGTTCGGCGCCGAGGGCATTTTGATGGACCGCTGCGCCAGCGCCGAGGTGTTCGGCAAAGCGGTGAAGATGATCACCGACTTCAAGCACTACTTCACCTCGCACGGTCAGGTCGTGTACGAGAACCCGTCGCCGGGCAACAAGAAGGGCGGCATCACGACGCTCGAGGACAAGAGCTGCGGCTGCGTCCAGAAGGGCGGCTCCGCGCCGGTGGCCGACGTCATCGGCTACGGCGACGCCGTCGTCACGAAGGGCCTGAACATGCTGTCCGGCCCGGGCAACGACCTTGTGTCCGCCACGGCGCTCACCGCCGCGGGCGCGCACATCATCCTGTTCACGACGGGACGCGGCACGCCATTCGGCGCGCCCGCCCCGACGATCAAGATCGCCACCAACACCCCGCTGTTCGAGAAAAAGCCCGGCTGGCTCGATTTCAACGCCGGTCCTGTCGCGGACGGCGAACCCATCCCCGCCGCGGGCCGCCGCCTGTTTGAAAAGGTCGTCGCCGTCGCGTCCGGTGAAAAGACGCGCAGCGAGGAGCACGGCTACCGCGAGATCTCCATTTTCAAGGACGGCGTCGTCCTGTAACACGCGCTCAGGCAAAAGGAGGAAACAGCTATGGCACCAAGGAATCTCAAAAAGAACAATTTCGACCTCGTCGCATTCGGCGAGATCATGCTCCGGCTGTCGCCGCCGCAGCATGAGCGCATCACGCGCGGAGACATTTTCGAGAAGCGCGCCGGCGGCTCGGAGCTGAACGTCGCGTCCGGCGTGTCGTTGCTGGGCAAGCGCACGGGCATCATCTCGCGCCTGCCGGCCAACGACCTCGGCACCTACATCAAAAACCGCATCCGCTTCGTCGGCGTGTCCGACGACTTCCTCATCTATGACAAGTCGCCCGACGCGCGCCTCGGCATCTACTACTACGAGAACGGCGCCGCGCCCCGCAAGCCCAGCATCGTGTACGACCGCAAGGGCGCGTCCATCACGCGCATCACGCTCGACGAGATCCCCGAGGAGGCCTACACCACCACGCGCATCTTCCACACCAGCGGCATCAGCCTCGCGCTGTGCGATCGGACGCGCGATGTGGCGGTCGAGCTGATCCGCCGCTTCAAGGCGGGCGGCGCGATGGTATCGTTCGACGTCAACTACCGTGCCAACCTCTGGAGCGAGGACGAGGCGCGTGGCGTCATCAAGTCCATCCTGCCGATGATCGACATCCTCTTCGTCTCCGAGGAGACCAGCCGCCGCATGATGCAGAAGACCGGCGATTTGCAATCCATCATGAAGAGCTACGCCGAGGAGTATGGCGTCAAGATCGTCGCCACGACGCAGCGCGAAGTCGTCGACCCGCGCCGCCACAATTTCACATCCATGCTGTATTCGGCGTCGAGGGATGAGTTCTACACCGAGCCCCCGTACAAGAACATCGACGTCATCGACCGCATCGGCTCCGGCGACGCGTATGTCGCGGGCGTCCTGTACGGCCTGCTCGAGACGGGCGACCCGAAGGTCGCGATGCAGTACGGCAACGCGACGTCCAGCGTCAAGAACACCGTCCCCGGCGACCTCCCGGCGTCCGACTTGCGCGAGATCAACGGTATCATCAAGAACCACAACGCCACAGGCTACGTCAGCGAGATGAACCGCTGAACAGCGCAAATCAACAGCACAAAAGGGCCACCGCGTGAGCGGTGGCCTCTTTTTGACGATTTCCACAAAGCGCACAAAAAGCGCCCCGAGGCGGAATGCTCCGCTCAGGGCGCGCTGCATCGCTGTTTTCAGAGACTCAGAACAGATCGTTGTCCGCGTCGTCTGAATATACCTCGATGTATTCCGGGGCCGTGGCCTTCTCCCAGTACAGCAGTCCCGCGACGGCGGCCGCGAACACCGTGATCCACACAACCAGCTTCATGATCATCTTAAACATCTCTTCAGCGCCTCCAAAAATATCAGTTGTTCAGTAAGCGACAACGGGAAAAACATCAAATCCATCCGGGGAAAAGGCGTCCGCGCCCTCCGGGACAGGGAAGGCCGCGCCGAACGCATCCTCTGACACATCATATGAGACCGCGTTCCCGACAAGTACGTCGCCCGCCTTCGGCAAGCGGCCCAGCGCCTCTTGCACGAGACGCGCATCCAGTTCGCCCTCGCGCTGCCAGTACCAGCCCTGTTCGTCCGCGCCCGTCGACAAAAGCGTCTCCACCTTTTCCGACCGGCCGGGAAATTCGGCCGCGGCGTCCGCATATTTTGAAAGGACGACGCGCACCGCGCGGCGCTCGTCTTCGGCAAACGCCAGACACAGCGCCATCCGGGCGGTCTTGGGCGGGGTCTCGTCAAACCCTGTCACACAGAAGCGCACGGCGCCGTGAAAGAGATACATACGCACATAGGCATAGACCTCTCCGCGCGCGGGCGCACCGTGAAAATGCGTCAATTTCAGCGCGGGCAGCGTGTTCATCGCCAGCGGCTCGCGGCTATCGGTGAGTAAAAACGGCAACGGGCGACACGCCCCCCCTTTTTGCATTGTGCTCTATGCCATTCAGTATACCACACGCGCGAGGGTCAGCGCAACCGCCAACTCGCCGAAATTTCACCGCCGCAGGGCGGACGGTTGAATGGTTTTGCGCGCCGTGTTAATAAAATAACATAGGTTGACGCGCGATTCAATCATGTTAAAATAGTAGTGTAAGAGTATGCCGTCGTCGGCGCACGACGCGCCGGGGCCGGTGATTTTGTTGTCTGTGGCCGCTGGATATGCAGCAATGCGTAAAAAACGTCACGGCAACCGCGTTTTTGCAGGAAACCATACGAAGAGGAGAGTCACGTTATGTGGAAGAAACTCAAACGCAGCGCGCTCGGCGCGCATGCGCCTCACCGCAAAAACACGTCCGACATGCCCACCCGGCAGCTGCCGCTGCCAGAGAAGATCATCCTGCCCATGCAGCAGCACATCGGCGCGCCCTGCACGCCGTGTGTGAAGAAGGGCGACGAGGTCTTCGTGGGAACGGTCGTGGCCAAGGCGGGAGGCTTTGTCAGCGCCGATATCCATTCGGGCGTCTCGGGCACGGTGTCGGCCATTGACACCGTCCTGATGCCGAACGGCGCGCGGATGCAGGCCGTCGTCATCACGCCGGACGGCAAGCAGACGAAGGATCCGTCCATCCAGCCGCCCGTGGTGACGGACGCGAAGAGCCTCGCGGACGCCGCGCGCGCGTGCGGCCTTGTGGGCCTCGGCGGCGCGGGCTTCCCGACGGCAGTCAAGCTGTCGCCGAAGGACGTGTCGGCCATCGACACGCTCGTCATCAACGGCGCGGAGTGCGAGCCGTACATCACCGCCGACAACCGCGAGTTCATCGAGTGCGCGGACACCGTGATGGCCGGCATCGCGGCGGTGAAAAAACACCTCGGCATCGCGAAGGTCATCATCGGCATCGAGCGCAACAAGCCCGAGGCCATCGACCTGATGTTTAATCTGACCAAGGACGACCCCGCCTA
>CALXIU010000107.1 GCA_944388415.1 uncultured Ruthenibacterium sp.
GACAGGAGGGGTTCATCATGCGAGAAGTAGTCAAAACTGCCCGCACGGTCGAGGAGGCGAAAGCGCTCGCCATCGCCGAACTGGGCATTTCCGAGGAGGACGCCATCGTCGAGGTGCTGGAGCTGCCGCAGCGCCGCCTGTTCAAGACGATCCCCGCGAAGGTGCGCGTCAGCGTCGAGGAGCCGGAGCCCGCTCCCGCGCCGAAGCCCGCGCCCGAGAAAAAACCCGAGGCCCCGAAGGCCCCCGGCCCCGAGAAGAAGGAGCCGAAGCCCGAGAAAAAGCCGGAGGCGCCGAAGCCTCCGAAGCCTGAGAAAACGGAAGAGCCGAAGGCGGAGCCCGAGGCCAAGGCGGAGCCGGAGGCCGTGCCCGTCGACCCGGCGGACGTGCCGAAGCTGGCGCTGGCCGTCGAATACCTGCGCGACGTCTGCGCGCGCATGGGCGCGGGCGAGCTGACGTTTGAATGCGTCCGCATGGGCGAGACGTACATCGTGCGCGTCGACGGCGAGGGCGCCGGCGTCCTGATCGGCCACCGCGGCGAGGTCATGGAGTCGCTGAGCTATCTCGCCAGCCTCGCGGCCAACCGCGGCGAGGGCGAGTATCTGAAGCTCGGCGTCGACGTCAACCACTACCGCGCCAAACGCGAGGACAACCTCACGGCGCTGGCGCGCCGCATCGGCGCGAAGGTCGCGCGCACCGGCCGCAGCCACGTGTTTGAGCCGATGAACCCGTACGAGCGCCGCATCATCCACTCCGCCATCAGCGCGATGGAGGGCGTCACCAGCGAGTCCACCGGCGAGGGCGCGAACCGCCGCGTCGTCGTGTCGTCCACGACGGCCCCGGCCCGCCCGCCGCGTCAGGCCGGGCGCGGCAAGCCAGGCCGCGGCGGAAAGCCGCAGGGCCAGCGCTCCGAGAGACCCGGCCGCGGCGGACGCGGGGGCAGGGGAGGGCGCGGCGAGCGCTCGTCCGTGCCTGAGCGCGAATTTGCCGACCGCCCGCGCGACCCGTCGGCCGCGCCCACGGCCGCACGCCGCACCGAGACCATCAACGACGGCGCCGATCTGCCGCTGTACGGCAAGATCACGCTGTGAGGCTGTGACAACATGAAACAGTACGATTACCTCATCGTCGGCGCGGGCCTCTTCGGCGCGGTGTTCGCGCGCGAGGCGCTCGACGCCGGCAAGCGCGTGCTCGTCATCGACAAGCGCCCCCACGTCGCCGGCAACATCTACACCGAGACGGTCGAGGGCATCCAGGTGCACCGCTACGGCGCGCACATCTTCCACACGTCGAACCGCGAGGTGTGGGACTACGTCAACCGCTTCGCGGAGTTCAACCGCTACACGAACGCGCCCGTCGCGCGCTGGCGCGACGAGGTCTACAACCTGCCGTTCAACATGAACACGTTCGCGCAGATGTGGGGCGTCAAGACCCCCGCCGAGGCGAAGGCCATGATCGAAAAGCAGGTCGCGGAATCGGGCATCACCGAGCCGAAAAACCTCGAGGAGCAGGCCATCCGCCTCGTCGGCACGGACATCTATGAGAAGCTCGTCAAGGGCTACACGGGCAAGCAGTGGGGCCGGCCCTGCACCGAGCTGCCCGCGTTCATCATCAAGCGCCTGCCCGTGCGCTTCGTGTACGACAACAACTACTTCAACGACGATTTTCAGGGCATCCCCGTCGGCGGGTACACGAAGATGGTCGAGAAAATGCTCGAGGGCGCGGACGTCGCGCTCGGCGAGGACTTCTTCGCGGACCGTGAGAAGTGGGAACAGTGCGCGGAGAAGATCGTCTTCACCGGCATGATCGACGAGTACTTCGGCTGCCGCTTCGGCAAACTCGAGTACCGCAGCCTCCGGTTCGAGACAGAGGTGCTCGACGAGGAGAATCATCAGGGCAACGCCGTTGTCAATTACACCGAGTACGAAGTGCCGTACACGCGCATCATCGAGCACAAGCACTTCGAGCTGCTGTGTCAGGGCGCGAAGGCCGGCAGCGTGCCGAAGACGGTCATCACGCGCGAGTATCCCGCCGCGAAGGGCGAGAGCGACGAGCCGTACTACCCGATGAACGACGAGAAGAACAACGCCCTCTACGCGCGGTACAGGCAGCTGGCGGACGCGCAGCCGAACGTGATCTTCGGCGGCCGCCTCGGCCAGTACAAGTACTACGACATGCACAACGTCGTGGCCGCGGCGCTCGACGCCGCGCGCGCGGAACTGGGCGGAAAAGGAGAATGACATGAAAGCAAGGATCCCCAAACACCGCGAGTTCATCATCAACCTCGCGGACGACTACGAGAAGAAGGACGAGTGCTGGGCCAAGCTCATGCAGATCATGGACGACTACAAAAAGCAGGGCAAGAGCGTCTACACCCCGACCTTCATCGAGGACAACGAGGACAAGGTCAAGGCCCTCCAGGCCGAGTACGAGTTCACGTACACCATCGAGGAAAAATAACAGGCGTGACCTGGCCTTTGCGGCCGTCCCCAGCGGGAGAGGAAAAACTGCGTCCCCACGGAAAGGGGACGCAGTTTTTGTTTGCAAAAAGTTTTCCACAAATGGGCAACGGATGTTGAAAATCAAGACGGTGTCAAGGGGAGCAAGCGCATGTTAAAACCGGGAGTTGCGCGATTTCCAAGCGCAGTTGATGGCGCGCAAGCGGCGGTTCTGGTATGATAGAGGCAGAAAAAGAGCGGCCGGAGAGGCCGCCGAAGGGAGAAATACTATGATCCTCGCGGATAAAATCATCGAGCTGCGCAAAAAGAGCGGCATGTCGCAGGAGGAGCTGGCCGAGAAGCTGAACGTCTCGCGTCAGTCCGTGTCGAAGTGGGAGAGCGCCGCGTCCATCCCGGACCTCAACCGAATTCTGGAGCTGAGCCGGCTGTTCGGCGTCACGACGGATTATCTGTTGAAGGACGACGAGGAATCGCCCGAATACACGCCCGACGAGCCCGCGCGCGGCGTGTGCCTGACGCTTGCGGACGCGCAGGAGTATGTCGCGGACTCCGCGCGCTTCGGGCGCGCGGCGGCGCTCGCGGTCGTGCTGTTCGTGCTCAGCCCCGTTCCGTTCATCGCGCTGGACGCGCTCGCCGCGCCGCCGTTCGCGCTGTTTCCGGCCGACGCCGCGAACGGCGCGGGCGTCCTCGCGCTGCTCGCCGTCGTCGCGTGCGGCCTCGCCGTCATCATCCCCGCCGGACTGCGGCGCGCCAGATCAGCGCATCTGCGCACCGGCCCGTTCGAGCTGGCCTACGGCGTCGACGGCGTGCTGCGCGAGCAGAAACAGCCCGTCGACGCACGGTTCGAGAGCCGCGTCGTCGCGGCGGTGCTTCTGTTCGTGCTCAGCGTCGCGCCGCTCTTCGTGCCCATGCTGTTCGAGCGCGACGACCTCTCGCAGCTCGCGCTTCCGGCGCTGTTCGCGCTCGTTGCGCTCGGCCAGTGGCTGCTCATCCCTGTCACAACAGAGCGCGAGGCGTACAAGCTGCTGCTCACCGGCTGGGAGACGCGCCGCCGCGCGCTCGAGGAGGAAAAGCGCTCCGATTTCATCGGCGGGATCTACTGGCCGCTCGTCGTCGTCGTGTACCTCGGCTGGAGCTTCTGGACCGGAGACTGGGGCTTCACGTGGATCGTCTGGCCCGTCGCCGCGCTGCTCTTCGCCGCTCTCAGCCACGCCCTCGGCGCGCGGGACTGAGTTTTTGACAGGCGCTCGCTGCCCTTTGATACCGTCCCCTGCGAGAGGGCAGGCTTTTGGCTCCCCATTGAGGGGAGCCTCTGGCGTTCCCTCCCGCTGGGGACGGCTGCAAAGGGCAACTACACATGATAAAAAAGGCCGCTGCATGCGCAGCGGCCTTTTGATCTGTGCGGATCACTCCGCGTCTTTGTTTTCCTTGTCCTCCTCGGCGGGGGCTTCCGGCTCCTCATCGGGGGCGGCGTAGAGATCGGACGGCGCGGCGTCGGATTCCTCCGGGCCGGCGGCCGCGGAACGGACGTTCTGCCACAGCTCGCCCGCCTTGACCTTCGCCTTCTCCACGACCGGGCGCGCCTCCACGGCGGCGTGATATGCCACGGCGGTGCCGGCGTTGAACACGGCGCGTCCCGCCGCGCCCAGCGCGCGTCCCGCGTCGCTCAGGGCGCTGCCCACCTCGTCGGTGTCCACGCCCGCGCGCTGCGCCGCGTCCGTCACGGCCCCGGCAGCGGCCTGCGCCGCCTCCGATACCGCGCCCGTCACCGCGCGCGCCGCGCCCGCGACCGCGTCGCCCAGCGCCGCCTTGCGCGACGGCTCAGTCTCCGGCTCCTCGTCGAAGAAGCCGTCGTCGACGTCCGCCTCCTCCGGCTCTTCCTCAAAGTCAAATTCCGGCCCGGCGGCCTCGACGGCGGGTTCCTCCGCGGGTTCCTCCGCGGGCTCCTCGGCGGGCTCTTCCGCCGCGGGCTCCTCGGCGGCCGCGTCAAACTCGTCCGCCGGATGCTCGACAGGCGGGAATTCCTCGGCCTCGGGTTCCTTGCTTCCGAACTTTTTTGCTGCCGCAACGGCAGCCAGCGCGCCGGCCGCGGCCACGCCGACTCCGATCAGTTTCGTCCACAGTGCCATAAACAGGTCCACTCCTTTCGATGGTGCAATGGGTTTATCCTTATTATACTGTTTTTGCGTATTTTTGCAACAAAAACCAATTTCTTCCGAAAAAAATTCAGAGAAAATTTACAAAAAACTCTTATTTCACGCCCAGCGCCCGGCTCGCGCGGTAGTGAATGTACCGGAACACATCCGCCGCGAGCCACAGCTCGATCCATACGTAATTCGGGATGTTTTTGACGCGGAACTTCGGTTTTTCGATCTTCGGCATCGCCGCGAACGCCTCGCGCGCGCCCTTGATGTACGGCGTCCAGAACCCCCGCAGCCCGAACACGAGGATCTTCAAAAGATACCCCGGTACGAGGAACGGCAGATTCAAAATGAACATCAAAAGCGGCATGTTCTTGTACGGCAGCAAAATGCTGTTGCGCCCGGACTGCACGCTCTTGAACTCGTTGTAGCGCACCGCGCCCGTCGTCGCGCCGCAGATGTGATAGCACTTCGCCTGTGCGCACAGCATGTTTTTGTAGCCGAGGCTGTTCGCGCGCCACGAGATGTCCACGTCCTCGAAGTACGCGAAGAACAGCTCGTCGAAGAGGCCGATCTCGTCGAGGATGCTCTTGCGGTAGAGGCTCGCGCCGCCGCACGCCGAGAAGATGCGGCCGGACTTCGTGTACCGCCGCGCGTACATCCCGTCGCCGCGCTTGCACGCCCAGCCGAACAGCGTCACGTAGTCGCCCGCGTCGTCGCAGAGCTCGCGCTCGAAATGGCGGATCATCAAACTCTGCACCGCGAAAATTTTGTCATCCGTCTCGGCCGTCGCGATCAGCTGCGCCAGCCAGTCCGGTTCGGCAAAGGCGTCGTTGTTGAACAGCACCACATACTCGCCCTTCGCCAGCCGGATGCCCTGGTTGACGGCGTGCGAAAAGCCCGTGTTGCGGTCGTTTTTCACCAGCGTGTACCGCTCGTGTCCGGCGTAGCTCTCCGCGATGGCAAGGCTCTCGTCCGTCGAGCCGTTGTCGACGACGATCAGCTCGAAGTCCTGCTCCGTCTGCGCCCAGACGGATTCGATCGAATCGCGCAGCCAGCCCGCGCCGTTCAGATTGGGGATGACAATGCTCGCTTTCATGTGCGGCCTCCCGGAAAATATGGTATAGTTAGTATATCACATTTTCGGAGGTCACGCTATGTTTGATTTGCACGGCGCTAAGCTGTTTCTTCTCGATATGGACGGCACGTTCTACCTCGGCGACGAACTGCTGCCCGGCGCGGCGGAATTTCTCGATTTCTGCCGCGCCACCGGACGGAAATTCACGTTTCTGACGAACAATTCGTCGCGCTCGAAATCAGACTACGTCGCGAAGCTCGCGCGCCTCGGCGTCACGGTCACCGAGAGGGAGGTGTACACCTCCGGCGACGCGACGCTCGCGTACCTCGCGGAAAACGGCTTTTCGCGCAAGCTGCTCCTGATCGGCACGCCCAGCCTCGAGGCGCAGTTCGAGGCGGCCGGATACGAGACGGCGGCAAAAGACCCCGCCGCCGTCGTGCTGGGCTTCGACACGACGATCACGTACGGCAAGCTGACGTGCCTGTGCGACGCCGTGCGCGCGGGCCTGCCGTACATCGCGACGCATCCGGACTTCAACTGTCCGGTGCCGGGCGGATACATCCCGGACACCGGCGCGGTCATCGCGTTCGTCAAAGCCTCCACGGGCCGCGAGCCGGACGCGGTGATCGGCAAGCCGAACGGAACTATCGCCCGCGCGGCCGCCGCGGCGTTCGGCGTGACGCTCGCGGAGACCTGCATGGTCGGCGACCGCCTCTACACCGACATCGCGCTCGGCGCGTGCGGCTGCGGCACGGCCCTCGTCCTGTGCGGCGAATCCACCCGCGAAGACCTCGCCGCCTCCGGCCTCCGCCCCGATATCGTTTGCGAAAACCTCGCGGATCTTTATCAGGCGCTGGTTGCCCTTTGAAACCGTCCCCAGCGTTTTTTGACAGGCGTCCGCTTCCCTTTATGGCCGTCCCCGGCGGGAGGGCAGAAGCCGCCTCCCCTTTGAGGGGAGGTGGCCCGAAGGGCAGGAGGGGTGGCGGCAGGGGGCAATAAGCGCATGTCAAATAAGCGCTCCATTGAGGGGAGCAAAATTTCTGCCAAGCAGCAGGGGACGGTGCCAAAGGGCAGGTCACGCCTGTCAAAAATTTGCATGTTTATGCGGATGGGTGTATAATATTCCCGGTTTTTTGCATTCGGGGGAGTGGGGAAGATGATCGGGACGATCGTGAACACGTGCACGATCCTTGCGGGGTCGTGCATCGGGGCGGTGCTGCGGCGGGGCATCAAGCCGCAGTACCGCGACTGTTTATACAACGCGATGGGCCTCGCGGCCGTGGGGCTCGGCGCGAACGCTGTCGTCACCAACATGGGCAAGAGCGAGTACCCGGTGCTGTTCATCGTGGCGCTGGCGATCGGCAGCCTCGCGGGGACGGTGCTGGACATCGACGGCCATTTTCAGGGCCTCGTGGGGAAATTCTCGAAGGACGGCCTCGGAAAAGGTCTCGGCACCGGCATCCTGATGTACTGCATCGGCACGCTGTCCATCCTCGGGCCGATCAACAGCGCGCTGTACGGCGACCACACGTACCTGTTCACGAACGCGACGCTCGACTTCGTCACGTCGATGGTGCTGGCGTCGACGTACGGCATCGGCATGGCGATCGCCGCGGGCGTGCTGTTTCTGTGGCAGGGGTCGATCTACGTCTTTGCCGGGGCCATCGCGCCGTATCTGACGGACGCGCTGATGGCCGAGATCACGCTGATCGGCGGCTTCCTGATCGCCGCGTCCGGCCTGTCCATCCTCGGCATCAAGGACTGCAAGAGCATGAACATGCTCCCGGCGCTCGTGGTGCCGCCCGTGTTCTTCGCGCTGCTGAACATTCTTCCAATATGACGAAACGCCGCCGCGCCCGACAGGACGCGGCGGCGTTTGTTTGTTGTCTGTTTACTGCTTCTCGCAGCCGAGCTTTGCCATGAAGCGGTCGAACGCGGCGAAGCCCTCGGGCGTCTGCTTGAACACGCCCGCGTGCTCGAGGCACGTCTCGAACTTCGCGCCGATCTCCTTCTTGACGGCTTCCAGCGCCTTCGCCTCGCTGAACTCCGTCCCGGCGTACTTGTCCACGAGCCAGTCGATCCAGTCGGCGTGCTCGGGCGCGGCGGCCTTCACGGTCTCGGGGTCAGCCTTGCCGGCCAGCACCTTCGCGATCATCGCGCTCTGCTTCTCGAGGCGGCCGGGCAGGATGGCCAGACCCATGACCTCGATCAGGCCGATGTTCTCCTTCTTGATGTGATGGATCTCGCGGTGCGGGTGGAAGATGCCCTCGGGATACTCCTCCGTCGTGCGGTTGTTGCGCGGAACAAGGTCGAACACGAACTGCTTTTCGTCCGCGTTGTAGTGCAGGATGGGCGTGATCGTGTTGTGAGGCGTCGTCTCGCCGCCGTCGGTCGTGTAGGCGGCGATGTCGGCCGCCTCGTCGCTGTAGCCGCGCCACGTGCCCAGCACCAGCGACGCGAACGCCAGCAGCTGCGCCTTGTCCGTGCCCTTGACGCGGATCGTGCTCACGGGCCAGCGAATGTTCTCGATCGTCAGATCCGGGAACTCCGGATGCTTGTACGTGAACAGCGTCTCGGCGCGCTGCATCGGGAACTCGTAGTTGCCGCCCTGGAAGTGCGTGTGGCTCAGGATGCTGCCGCCGACGATGGGCAGGTCGGCGTTCGAGCCGCACGTGTAGTGCGGGAACTGGCTGACGAAATCAAAGATCTGCGAGAACGCGCGCGGCGTGATGCTCATCGGCTCGTGCCGGTCGCTGAACACGATGCAGTGCTCGTTGTAATACACATACGGGCTGTATTGCAGATACCACTTCTCGCCGCACAGCGAGATGGGCACGACGCGGTGGTTCTGGCGCGCGGGGAAGTTCACGCGGCCCGCGTAGCCGATGTTCTCAATGCACAGCATGCACTTCGGATAGCTCGCGGCGGGCTGCAAACGCTCCAGCGCGATCGTCTTCGGGTCCTTCTCGGGCTTTGTGAGGTTGATCGTGATCTCCAGATCGCCGTACTTGCACGGATACGACCACTTGATGTTCTTCGCGATCTGCGCCGTGCGGATGTAGTTCGATTTGATGCACAGGTCGTAGAAATAATCGGTGGCGGCGCGCACGCCCTCCATCTTCCACAGGCGGTCGAACTTCGCGGCCACTTCGCTCTCGCGCGGCATCACCGCGCCCATGATGCGCGCCTCAAAGTTCACGCGCAGCGCGGGCACGTCCTTGTCGTACAGCTCCTTCGCCGCGGCGTCGTCCAGCAGGTCCTCCAGAATCGCCGTCGGGCGGTCCAGCGCCTCGTGGGGAACCTCTCCGGCATACGGTTCGGCCAGGCCGAACAGATCCAGCAGCGTGTTGCGCGCGACGTATGTATCCAGCGGGCCGATCAGCCCCTGCTGCTGCGAGAATTGCAGCAGCCGCTCAATGTCAAGTGCGGTGCGGTCCATCGTCAAAAACCTCCATCCATCCAAGGCAAACGAAATATGTTTCTTCTCTCTTCATTATAAGGCCCGCGATCCGCTTTTTTCCATGTAAAATTGTTGCCCGGCGAAAGGAAGTTTGTTCATTTTTCATGTAAAATGACGAAAATCCGCCGTCTTGACAAGCGCGCGCGCCGGTGATACGATAATATGACAAAGGCCATGACGGAGAAAAGTACGGCGGACAAGCGTCCGGCAGCGAGCGGGGGACGGTGGAAGCCCCGCGGGAAGCCCCGCCCGAAGAACACTCCCGAGCCGCGAACCCAAAGCGGGCGACCGCGAGTAGGGGAGACGCCGCGCCGCGCGTCAGTCGGCAGGCGCTTCGGGATCTTGTGTTCCGGCGCGCAAAAAGGAGACCGTTTCAAACGGTAATTTAGGTGGCACCGCGGGTCCGGCAGCGATTCGTCCTAAAGGCACGTCCCATTCGGGGGCGCGCCGGGACGTTTGCTGCCGGATTTTTTCATTCAGGGAGGAACCAACATGAAACGAACGGAGATCAAGACACTTCTGCGCACGCTGCCCGCAACGGGCACCGAGGTCACCGTCTGCGGCTGGGTCCGCACGGCGCGCGACTCGAAGAACATCGGCTTTCTGGAACTGGCGGACGGCTCGTCGTTCAAGACGCTGCAAATCGTCCTCGAGGCCGCGAAGCTCGAAAATTACAAGGAGGCCGTCAAGTTCGGCGTCGGCTCCAGCGTGCGCGTCACGGGCCGCGTCGTGCTGACGCCGGAGGCCAAGCAGCCGCTCGAGGTCAACGCCGATACCGTCGAGCTGCTGGGCGCGTGCGGGCCGGAATACCCCTTGCAGAAAAAGCGCCACACCGTGGAGTTCCTGCGCACGATGCCGCATCTGCGCCCGCGCACGAACACGTTCTCGGCGGCGTTCCGCGTGCGCAGCGTCGCGGCCTTCGCGATCCACAAATTTTTGCAGGAGAACGGCTTTGTCTACGTGCACACGCCGCTCATCACCGGGTCTGACTGCGAGGGCGCGGGCGAGATGTTCCGCGTGACGACGCTCGACGCGAAAAACCCGCCGCTGACCGAGTCCGGCGACGTGGATTTCTCGCAGGATTTCTTCGGTCGCGCGACGAACCTGACGGTCTCGGGCCAGCTCGAGGGCGAGGCGATGGCGACGGCGCTGGGCAAGATCTACACGTTCGGCCCGACGTTCCGCGCCGAGAACTCGAACACCCCGCGCCACGCGGCGGAGTTCTGGATGATCGAGCCGGAGATCGCGTTCGCGGATCTCGCGGACGAGATGGATCTCTCGGAGGCGATGGTCAAGAGCGTCATCTCGTACGTGCTGGAGCAGTGCCCGGACGAGATCGAGTTCTTCACGCGCTTCTTCGACAAGACGCTCGCCGAGCGCCTGCGCCTCGTGGCGGACAGCGATTTCGCCCGTGTGACGTACACGGACGCGGTCGCACTGCTGGAGCAGCACAACGACGAGTTCCAGTACAAAGTCGCGTGGGGCACGGACCTTCAGACGGAGCACGAGCGCTTCCTGACGGAGAAGGTCTACAAGAAGCCCGTCTTTGTCACGGACTACCCGAAGGAAATCAAGTCGTTCTACATGCGCCTGAACGACGACGGCAAGACCGTCGCGGCGGCGGACATGCTGGTGCCGGGCGTCGGCGAGCTGTGCGGCGGCAGCCAGCGCGAGGAGCGCATGGACGTGCTGCTTCGCATGATGGACGAAAAAGGCCTCAAGCGCGACGATTACGAGTGGTACCTCGACCTGCGCCGCTTCGGCACCGTCGAGCACGCGGGATTCGGACTCGGCTTCGAGCGCCTCGTGATGTATCTCACGGCCATCCCGAACATCCGCGACGTCCTCCCCTTCCCCCGCACCGCCACCGGATTTTAAGCAGGGGCCCGCTGCCCTTTCGCACCGTCCCCAGCGGCTTGGCAGGTAGGTGCGGCTCCGCACCGCCACCGGATTTTAAGCAGGGGCCTCATCGCCTTATGACCGTCCCCTGCGGCTTGGCAGGTAGGTGCGGCTCCGCACCGCCACCGGATTTTAAGCAGGGGCCTCATCGCCTTATGGCCGTCCCCAGCGGGAGGGTACGCTTTTAGCTCCCCATTGAGGGGAGGCAAACCTCTGCCAAGCAGCAGGGGACGGCGACAAAGGGCAGCAAGCACATGTCAAAAAAAGGAGCATCTTTGAGCAAATGGCAGTCACAAGGATGACGAGCGGGAACATCCCGCGTCAGCTGACCGCGTACGCGGTGCCGCTGGTGCTGGGCAACATGTTCCAGCTCACGTACAACGCGGTGGATTCCGTCATCGTCGGGCGGTTCATCGGCAAGGACGCGCTGGCGGCGGTCGGCACGGCGGGGCCGGTGATGAACCTGCTGGTGCTGGGCATCTCGGGCCTGTGCATCGGCGCGTCGGTCGTCATGAGCGAATCGTTCGGCGCGGGCGACGACGATAAGATCCGCCGCGCGCTGGCGTCGGTGTCCGTGTTCGGGTTCTGGTTTTCCGTGGCGTGCGCGGCGCTGGGAACAGTGTTCGCCGTGCCGCTGCTGCGCCTGCTGCAAACGCCGGAGGAGGTGCTCGGCATCACCGCGGCGTATCTGCGCGTCATCTTCTGGGGCACGCCGTTCACGTTCTTCTACAACGCGCTGTCGAGCGCGCTCAAGAGCGTCGGCGACTCCAAAACGCCGCTGAAATTTCTCGCGTTCGCGTCGGTCCTGAACGGCGCGCTCGACCTCGTGCTCATCGGCGTGTTCCGGCTGGGCATTGTGTGCTCGGCGTCCACCACCGTCGCGGCCGAGGCGGTGTCGGCCGTTCTGTGCGCCGTCTACCTCTACCGCCGCGTCCCGCTGCTGGCGCTGCGGCCGTCGGAATTTCGCGTCGACCGCCGCCTGCTCGGCCAGACGCTGCGCTACGGCTCCATGACGGCGCTGCAACAGTCGTGCCAGCCCATCGGCAAGCTGTTCATCCAGGGCGCGATCAACTCGCTCGGCGTCGACGCGATGGCCGCGTTCAACGCCGCCGCCCGTGTCGACGACTATGCCTTCACGCCCGAGCAGAGCATCTCGTCCGCCATCACGACGTTCGTCGCCCAAAACCGAGGCGCGGGCCGCGCCGACCGCGTCCGGCAGGGCCTGCGCGCGGGCCTCGCGCTCGAGGCCGTCTACGGCGTGTGCGTCTGCGCCGCCGTGTTCTTCGCGCGCGGCGCGCTGATGCGCCTCTTCGTCGGCGACGCCGAGCAGTCCGTCATCGACGCCGGCTGCGCCTATCTCGGCGGCATGGCGATGCTGTACATCATGCCCGCGTTCACAAACGGCTTGCAGGGCTTTTTCCGCGGCATGGGCGACATGGGCGTCACGCTCTGGAACACCTTTTTGCAGATCAGCCTGCGCGCCGTGTTCATCTGGATCCTGACGCCGCACGTCGGCCTCGTGGGCGCGGCGTGGTCGTCCGCCATCGGCTGGGCCGTCATGCTCGCGTTCCAGTTCCCGTATTTGTATTTCCGCCACCTGCGCAAGCTGTGACCGCCCTGCCCGGGGAGGCAAACCTCTGCCAAGCAGCAGGGGACGGACACAAAGGGCAGCAAACGCCTGTCAAAAAAGCGCATGTCAAAAACCTCCCCTCAAAGGGGAAGCAGCTCTCTGCCAAGTAGCAGGGGACGGAACCAAAGGGCAGTAAGCGCATGTTAAAAATCAGGAGAGAGAGACGTCGAGGGTCATCATCAGGACGAAGCCGAAGAGGACGGCGGCGGTGCCGAGATAGGCCGCGCGGCGAGAGCCGGCGACGGACTCCGGGATCAGCTCCTTCGTGACGACGTAGAGCATCGCGCCGGCCGCGAAACTGAGCAGCCACGGCAGCGCGGGGCGGGCGAGGCCCGCGGCGCACGCCGCCAGCACGCCGCCCGCGGGTTCCGCGAGGCCGGACGCCGCGCCCAGCGCAAAGCTGCGCGCGCGGCTCATGCCGCTGCGTCGCAAAGGCAGCGCGGCGGCCGCGCCCTCCGGAAAATTCTGCAACCCGACGCCGAGCGCCAGCGCCGCGGCCGAGGGGATCAGCGCGCCGTCCGCGGCGCTCATCGCGCACGCGAGGCCCACGGCCATCCCCTCCGGAACGTTGTGCAGCGTCATCGCCGCCAGAGCGATGTCCGGCGCACGTCCCGGCGCGCGCGCCGCGCGCACGTCCGCCACCGCCAGGAACAGCGCGCCCGCCGCCACCCCGCACGACGACGGCAGCCAGCCCGCGCCGTCCGACATCTCGATCGCCGGCAAAAGCAGGCTCCACACGCTGGACGCCGTCATCACGCCCGCCGCAAAGCCCAGAAACATCTTTTCCAGCAGTTCCGGCGTCTGCCTCCGCACCGCCAGCACCACGGCGGCCCCCGCCGCCGTCATCAGAAATGTGAACCCCGTCCCGAGCGCCGCAAGCGCGATCGCACGCATGGAAATTCCCCCTTTTTGCATGAAAATGTTCCAAAACAGTGTATGCAATGGGGCAAAATGGCGTGAAATGGCCGCGGGACTTGACAAAACGTCCATTTTCTTTTACAATTTTCAGTCAGTATCCCTGAAATCGGACAGGATTTTGTTTTGCGGAAACAATGAGGATCACAAGGATATGATAAAGACAGAGTATCTCTGGGCCGGGGAGGCCGATTTTGCGCGCGGCGAAGCGGACCGCGTATTTTTCTCGGACGGCGCGCTGCGTTTGGACGCCGCCCAGTGCGGTTTCTTTCTCGCGGAACAGGCGCAGGCGGAACCGTTCACCGCGCTGGCCGCGTGCGTGAACGCCGACACGCCCGAGGGCACCAGCGTCGAGACGGAGGTGCGCATCCTCTCGAACGGTGTGTGGAGCGACTGGCTCTCGCTGGGCGTCTGGACGGCCTTCGGGCCGACGCTGTCCGCCGCGTCCGCGGGCGATGGCGTCCGCGTGGAAAACGGCGTCGTTTTGACGGACGCCGCCGCCACGGGCTTTGCCGTGCGCGTGCGCCTCGCGTCGCGCCTCGGCGACTGGACGCCCGCCGTGCGTCTGCTGGGCGTCTCTGTGCGCCGCGTGCGCCGCACGGATGCGCTCGGCGATGAGATGAACCGCACGCTGCCGCTCCCGGCGTATTCCGCCCGCGTGCGCAGCGCGTCGCCTCTTGACATCGACGCCGCCACCGTGCTGGCGATGCTCGTCAACCGCCGCGGCGAAGACCTTCTGCCGGAAGAACTGGCGCAGCTGTGCTGCGACGGCACAACGTCCTCGTGCGCGAACGTCGCGTTCCTGTGCGCCGCCGCCGGAAGCCTCGGCTATCCGTGCTATGCGGTGTATACCGACGTCGAGGGCCTCAAGAAGGAGGTGCGCGCGGGTTATCCGTTCGCCGCTCTGATGCAGCTGCCCGGCGAAGAACATCCGCGCCTTGTGGCCGTCCACGGCTTCGAGACGGACGACTCCGGCCAGATCGTGCTGCTGCACGACCCGATGGCCCCGTCCGACGCCGAGGCCCCGCGCACGCTGCCGCTCGAATCGTTCGCGGCGCTGTGGGAAGGCCTTGCCATCTTCCTGCACGAGAAGGTCAGCGCCCCCACGCTGTGCCCGCCGTACCGCGTCGCCGGAACGCTCGCGCCCGCCGAGGTGCCGGGCGAGTACGGCCTCTATCTGCGCGGCGACCGCACCAGCCTGCCCGCCACGTTCACCGCCGACGGCGGCGTCGTGTGCTATGCCGTCTCCGGCGAGAGCGTCGTCGCCACCACCGCGAACAAGCGCTTTTTCTACACGCATGTCTCGGCCACCGGCAACCTCGTGCTGCCCGTCGAGGATTTCCCCGCCGGCACCCGCGTCGCCGTCTTCGTCATCGGCCGCACCGGCAAATGCATCACCGCGGACATCAAGCTGTGAATGAAAAGATCCCAGCCGCATGGCTGGGATTTTTTGAGTGAAAAGTGAATAGTGAAAAAGGAAAAATCCCGGACGCGTTGGCTTAACAGTGATAAGGAACTAAATCACTTATCAACTGTTAGCTGACGGTTTTCGGGTGCATACGAAACTCCCGTCTGATTCCTAACAGGAATTAGTCGGGAGTTTTTCTTGTTAACAGAGCCTATATTGGAGGATAGCATTATGAAAACATTACTTTCCTGTGAGTTTAATATCGACACCGCCTGTGTGGAACTGAACTATTCTAACGGAAGCATAATTTCCATTAACTGCACCGCTGTTGAGGATGAGGTGGCGAATAATCGTTTCCAGCGGTCTGAACTGGACTGGCTCATCTACAACGATCCGCTGTCCTATGCAGAATTGATTTTGAATGGCGATCCGGAAGAATACCTGCGAACCGTAACGGAGGCTCCACAGTTAGATTTCGATTCATAAGCAAAGCCGCCAGAGGCACATCCAAGGAACGATGCTTCTGGCGGCTTTTTCACATAAAGAATTCGTAGATTTTTATGGTTGCTGCTGGCTATTTGTTTGGTATGTAGAATTAAATGCGCTATCAAACAACCACTTTCTGAAAGAAGGATTGTTCTGAACTTCTCTGAAAAGTTCAAGCCCGCTTTGCATACTGTTCAATACAGCTTCATGGGCCGCACGGTCACTTTCGTCACGGGCATTCTGCTTGTCGGAGTATTGCATAGCATTGTTATATCGTTCATCTTTGCGGACGCTTTCAATAATATCGTTGATCTGCTTCTTAACTTTATCTTCGTCTGTCCATTCGATGTTGCCGAAAATATCATGGAATTCCTTTAGGATATTTGTCAGCGAATCGAGTTCTGGGACATCAATGCCGGTACTGGTACTAACTGGAACAGGAGCAATTTCACCATTTTCGTTTTCTAACTGTATACGCATGGTTTCTTGGGCTTCTGCACGATAGCTTTCCAGGTCAACATCTTCCAACAAGCCCTCGGTATAATCTTCACCTTCAGGCTTTGGAAGTTTAGGAAGCAAAAGAGTTAGGAAGATAGACAATTTTTCCCACTGAATGCTGCCATACGGGAGGATTGCAGAGAGAAAATTGTAGGTGCGTACAAAAGTTTTGGCACTGCTTTTAAAATCAATCTGATCTTCCATAATTAAATCTTTATAGACCTCAACGCATCGATCAAGTATCGGATCGAGAACTTCACGATGTTCATTGGCCAGATATCGTTCAACCAATGTATCCACATCTTGATCATTGAACACTTGAATTGACTCCATAGTGTCAATTAAATCATTAAGCTTATTTACGTCCGTTTCTCCAGAAAGTATGGTGGTTTTATAATAACGATCGAAAGCCTGTTTGATAATTCCTGGTTCGTTGACAAAGTCCAGAATGAACGTGTCCTTTTTATCTGGATGACTTCTATTTAGTCGAGAAAGTGTCTGCACTGCTTTAATATCTGACAGGCCCTTATCTACATACATGGTATGCAGCAAAGGCTCATCAAAACCCGTCTGAAATTTGTTGGCAACGATCAGAATTCGGTACGGGTCTGCCTTGAATGTTTTCTCAATTTTCGCACTCGGAAAACCATTCAAATCTGCTTCTGTAACTTGCTTTCCTTCGTACTCCGCAGTCCCAGAAAATGCAACAATCGCCTTAAACGGGCTCTTTCTTTCCTCCAGAAGTTTAGAGATTTCCTTGTAATATTCAATGGCCCTTTTGATAGAACTACTGATTACCATAGCCCTGGCCTTGCCACCGACTTTTCCCTTCGCAATCACTTCTGTATGGAAATGCTCCACGATGATCTTAGACTTTTCGTGAATTGCATATTGGTTCGATTCCACATAGTAGCGCAGTAACCGTTGCGCACGTTTTTTATCAAACTGCGGGTCATCTTCAACGGTTTTTGCCAATTTATAATAGCTTTGCACCGGCGTGAAATACTTTAGCACATCCATGATAAAGCCTTCTTCGATAGCCTGCTTCATGGTATAAACATAATGAGGCTCAGGCTTCGTGGTTCCGTCTGGAAGAGGTACTTTTTTGCCAAACATCTCTAATGTCTTATTCTTTGGTGTAGCAGTAAAGGCAAAATAGCTGGCATTTTTAACCATTTTCCTGCCTTCAATAATGGTATTGATTTTATCTTCCAGCTCATCCTCATCTTCATAGACACTGCCAGAAAGGACCATGTTCATCTTTGCAGACAAGGAACCATTTTGACTGGAATGAGCTTCATCAATCAAAATGGCAAAGTTTTTATCTTTATGTACTTCGCCAATGTCATCCAGAATAAACTGGAACTTATGGACGATAGTAATGATGATTTTCTTGCCCTCTTTTAGAAGCTGTTTTAGGTCGCTGGAACTTTTGGCCCAACCAACTGTTGCGGATACCTGCATAAATTGCTTGATAGTATCTTTAATCTGTTTATCCAGATTGATACGATCTGTTACAACGATAACGGTGTCAAAGATTTCTTTTCCAGTGTCATTCTTTAATGTTACAAGCTGGTGTGCCAACCATGCGATAGAATTGGACTTTCCGGAACCAGCACTATGCTGGATCAAATATCGTCCGCCGACACCATCTCGTTTTGCATCTGCCAACAGAGACTTTACCACAGAAAGCTGATGGTAACGTGGGAACACTTGCTTATATGTTATAGCACCAGTATCCTCATCTTTTTCAGCAATGACTTGAGCATAGTTTTCAATAATATTGGACAGCTCATCCTTGGTCAAAATCTCTTTCCAAAGATAATCGGTTTTGATACCGTTTGGATTTGGCGGGTTGCCTGCACCGTCATTAAATCCTTTGTTGAATGGCAGGAACCAAGACTTTTTTCCTTTCAACTCCGTGCACATTCTTATCTCGTTATCATCGACAGCAAAGTGAACAATACAACGCTTGAAACTAAACAGCACCTCATCTGGAGTACGGTCATTTTTGTACTGTTCTACCGCATCAAACACATTCTGTTTGGTAAGCTGATTTTTCAGCTCCATAGTGATTACTGGAAGACCATTGATAAAAATACATACATCCAGAGCCAGACGAGGATTGAAGCTGGAATATTGCAGCTGCCGAGTAACGCTGAAAATATTCTTTTCGTACAACTCGGCTGCTTCTGGATTATGGATAGAAGGGCGAACATAGAATAAGTCCAAACGCAGATG
>CALXIU010000108.1 GCA_944388415.1 uncultured Ruthenibacterium sp.
ATTGGCGACGCCCAGAACAAAGACCGTCGCGAGGTGGACCGTCACGGATGTGATGGCGTTTGCCGAGACGAATTCCGTGCCGATGCGGCCCATGATCATCGAGATCAGGTTGTTGCCCAAGGCAAGCATGGAATCGCTGACCAGCACCGGGATGCACAGGCGCAGATAGCTCGGAAGGTAATCCCCGCAGGAGATGCCGAGATCCCGCAGGCGGTATGCGAGCCCCTTCTCCGCGAAGAGGAAATACCCGCAGATGATGGCAAACTCGATGATGCGCGAGAGCGTCGTTCCGAGCGCCGCGCCCGCAACGCCCATGCGGGGCATGCCCAGCTTTCCGAAGATGAACATCCAGTTGAAAAAGATATTCGTAAAAAAGCACAGGATCGAACTGTACAGCGGGATGCGCACTTGCCCGATCGTGCGCAGCGCATTCGTCGTCGCCAGAGAAAACGCCAGCAGGAAATATGCGGGAAGCGTCCAGAGAAGATAGCGCGTGCCCTCCCGGATGACCGCCTCGTCCTCGGTGTACAGCCGCATGATGCCGCCGGGCGTCACGGCTGTGACCACGCCGAACACAAGCGCCAGCAGAAACGCAAACCGGTACATGATCGTCACGACTTTTTTGGTCGCCTCCGCGTCTTTTGCGCCCCAAAAGCGCGCCGTCATGATGGAGCTGCCCATGCCGATCCCCGTGCAGAGGATCTGAAAAACGCCGATGAACTGATTGGCGAGGCTGGAGGCCGACAGCGCGGTCTCGCCCAGCCGGCCGAGCATCACCGTGTCCATCATGTTGACGCCCACGGAGATCAGGCCCTGCATCGAAACCGGCAGCGCAATGGTCAGCGCGGCTTTGTAAAAGGTTTTATCCATCATGCACGGCAGACGAAGTTTTTGATTTGATTTCAACAAGCACCTCTCCCTCTCTCGGCGTCCTCACTCATCCTTTCACCGAACCGATCATGACGCCCTTCTCAAAATATTTCTGTACAAACGGGTACACACAGATGATGGGGATGGTCGTGACGACGATCAGCGCATACTTCATCATCTCGGACTCGCGCGCCATGGCGGCGGACTGTCCGCTCGTGACCTGCGCCACCAGAAGAATGTTGCGCAGCACGATCTGCAGCGGCTGAAGCGATTCCTCCGTGATATACATCAGCGCGTTCATATAGCTGTTCCATGTCGCGACGGCCACATACACGCCCACGACGCTGATGATGGCTTTGGACAGCGGCAGGACGATCCGGATGAAAAACTTGAAATCCGTACAGCCGTCCAGCTCCGCCGCCTCACGCAGCTCGTTGGGGATGCTCGTCTCAAAATACGTCTTTGCGATGATGAGATGGAACACATTCACGCAGGATGGCAGGACCATGGCCCAGATCGTGTTCGTCATGCCGAGGCTGTCCACCAGAAGATACGTCGGCACCATGCCGCCGTTGAAATACATCGCGATGAGAAAGAAGATCACCAGCGGGCCGCGCCCCGGGAAGTCCTTGCGCGACAGCGCGTAGGCCGCGGGCATGACGATGCACAGCGAGAACAGAACGCTGAGCGCCGTGTACAGAATGGTGTTGCGGTAGCCTGTCCACACCTGACTCTCCTCAAATACCGCGATGTAGGCGTCCAGAGACGTCTTGGCGGGCAGCAGCAGCACTTCGCCGCGGTTGACGGCGTCCGGGTCGCTCACGGAGGCGATCAGAACAAAATACAGCGGATACGCCACCGCCAGCAGGATCAGACCGCACAACGCATAGGAGATGAAGAGAAAGACGCGGTCCCCAAACGACTCGCGGATCCCGTGGGATCGTTTCGTTTTCATATGCAAGCATCCTTTCCTTGTTACAGCAGCGAGGTATCGGACAGCTTTTTCACAACTCTGTTCATCACCAGAAGCATGATGATATTGATGACGGTGCTGAACAGGTTGATGGCCGCCGAGAAGCTGTACTGTGCATTGATAAGGCCTACTTTATAAACATAGGTCTGCAAGACCTCTGAGACATTCAAATTCAGTTTGTTTTGCAGCAGATACGCTTTTTCAAAGCCGACGTTCATGATGCTGCCGCAGGCCATGATGAACATAATGGAAATGGTGGGCATCAGCGTGGGCAGGTCGATGTGCAAGACACGCTGCCAGCGGGAGGCGCCGTCGATTTTGGCCGCCTCGTGCAGCGCAGGATCGACGCCGGAGAGCGCCGCGAGGTAGATGATGCTCTGATATCCGGTCGTCTGCCAGATGGTGGAGCCGATATACACCGTGCGGAAAAACGCGGGGTCCGTGAGCGGTTCGATGGGGTCCTGCAGCTCGAGCAGGCTCACGATCGCCCCGTAGAAGCCGCGGTACGGAGACAAAAACAGGTTGACGATCGAGACGAGAACGACGATGGAGATAAAATACGGCATGTACGTCACAGTCTGGACCGCGCGCTTGAACCGCGCGTGACTGATCTGATTGAGCAGAAGCGCAAAGATGATGGGGATTGGGAACGTCCAGAGCAGAGATTCCACGCTGAGCAAAATGGTGTTCCGGATCGTGCTGGAGGAGCTGTAGGAGTTGAAGAAGCGCACAAAATGCTCCAGTCCCACCCACTTGCTCCCGAAGAAGCCGAGGCTCGGCTTGAAATCCTCAAACGCCATAATGACGCCGTACATCGGGATGTAATTGAATATGGAGACCATCACGACCGCCGGCAGAACAAACAGCCAGAGCTGCTTTGTCCGCTTCAGCTGGCGGCGCGTCGCGGAAAGGCTGTGCGTATTGGTTCGCTTCATAGCGGTTCTCCTCTGTCCATGTGTTTTCAAGCGGTGCGGCCCCGCCGGGCGGGGCCGCACGCTGACGTTCATTGTGCGGATCATGCCACGCTGTTGTAGCCCTCGGTGTAGATCTCCATGAGGCGGTCAAGGCCCATGGCGTTGATCTGTTTCACATAGGCATCCCAGCTCTCGTCCGTGACGCCCTCAGTGATGAAGGTGGCCAGCGACTGCAGCACGTACTCGTTGATGTCGGTCTGCAGGATGGACAGCTCGGAGAGCGTGTCGTTGTCGTACGTGATGTACGGCATCCGGCTCTCCTCGAGAAACCACTCGCTGTAGAATTCGTCCGCCTGCAGCTTCTCAAGATTGGTGTTCTCACCGGTGATGCTGGCTTCAAATTCCTCGCTGCACCATGTGGGAGCGCCAACGCCCATGCTGTTCATCATCGACCACTCGTCGTCCGTGTAGCCGTCCGGCGTCTCCAGGAAGGTGGGATTGCCGTCGTCGTCCTTGCCCACGACAACGCCTTCCGAGCCGTAGGCAAGCTGCAGGCCGTTGTACTCGTCATAGCACGCGTCGAGGAAGCGGACGGCAGCCTCCACGTTCTCACAGCTCGTCGAGATGGCCGCGCGGTCGTCATTCAGCTTGTAGAAATAGTCGCTGGAGTTCCAGTACTTGTCGCCGTTCGGGCCCTCGAGCGGCTCGATCATCGTATAGTACTGCGCGTTGTCGCCGCAGTTCGTGCCGATGCTCCAGCCGGAGCCGACGCCGACGGTGAGAGGATCGCTGCGGTACTTGGCGGCGCAGCCGTTGAAGTCCAGCGTCCAGAACTCGTGGTCCATCAGGTTTTCATCCCACAGGCGGTTGATGTATTCGACCGCCGCGCGGTAGTTGTCCGTGACGGGCTGGAACTCGGGCACGCCGTCCTTGACCATGCAGTATGTGTCGCTGTGGTTCATCACAACGCCGAACGCCGGGAAGATCCAGCCGAGCTCGCCGGCCGTGGACAGGATGCTGGCCGTACCGCCGCCGCCCGCGTAGCCGCTGAAGCCGATCTCATCCTGAATGCCGTTTCCGTTGGGGTCCTCATCGCGGAAGCGGATCAGCATGTCAAAAAACTCCTCGGTCGTGGTCGGGACGTCCATGCCGAGTTCGTCGAGCCAGACCTGATTGACGTACAGCACGTCGCCGGAGTACGGACGAAGCGCCGGCTGGCCGGGCAGCGCGTAGATCGCGCCCTCTGAATCGGCCGCCATGTTCATTGCGTCCGGATTCTCCTCCAGGAAGCGCTGGATGTTCGGCGCGTCGTCAAGATACGGCGTCAGGTCGATGAACGAACCGCCGCTCACATCGGCGTCCGTCATCGCGCAGCCGAACACGATATCCGGCAGTTCGCCGGACGCCAGAATGACGCTCTTCTGCGTGCGCCAGTCTCCCATGTTCATCACGGTCCACTCGATCTCCACGCCCGCCTGTTCGGCGATCGCGTCGAGCACCGGCATCGGGAAATTGTCCGTGTCGCTGATGTGGCTGATGTACGCTGTCAGCTTGACGGGACCGTCCGCGTCGGAGCCGGACGAGTTCTGCGCCGAGCCGGACGACGGTGTTCCGCCGCACGCGGCGAACGCGGTGCAGCTCATGGACAGCGCAAGCGCGGCTGCCAGGATTTTGGCCTTTTTCATTGTTCTTCCTCCTTGTATGTTGCATTTTATATTTTGTCCTGCCGAAACAGGACCGTATGCCGGTTTCAAATTCCGTTGCTGACGCCCCGGCCGTCCCAGGCGGTGTTGTAACCGTGCTCTCTGCTGCCGAAATCATGCAGATAGCGGTCGTGGTCAAATTCGCCGGGGTCTTTTGTGAAGACGGGTTCGCCGGCGCCGATGATCTCGATGCGCCCCGTTTTCTGATCGCGGCGGAAGCGGCGCATAAACTCCCATGCGCCGACGCCGAGGGTGGAATCCGGGAAATGGCCCATGCTCTCGATGCCGACGATCTCGAGCCAGAGGTTTCCGTCGCTGTTGCGGAACTTGCACACATAATGCTTTTTGCCGCGCACGGTGCGGACCTCCGTCTCGTCCGCCGGGACGCCCACCAGCCGCACGGCGTCGTTTTCACTGTGCTCGCAGGCGTACAGATCGTCCGCCGTGACGTCCTTGCAGTCAAAAATAAACAGGTAATCGCGCAGCGTGTTCAGCTTGTACTCCCGTTTGGCCAGCGGCATGTTGTAAATGCGCGCGGGATACGACGGATCGTCGGACAGCGCGGGAACGCTCTCCTTGTACAGGGGCAGCAGCTGCGTCAGATCGTCCAGACCGTCCATGTGGCAGCACGGCAGGCCGATGCGCCGCACACGCTCGTAGTCCGGGTACCACATGACCGGCTTGTAATTCTCGCGCAGCGGATTGCCGCACGGTGCGATCGCCGCAAACAGCTCCGGATAGCGCAGCGCAACGAAGTTTGCGTGATTGCCGCCGCAGTAGCTCGTCACATACACGCGGCTCTTGTCGACGGGATAGTGGTCGATGCAGTACTGATACACCTCGAGCACGCCCTCGATGGAAAAGTCGTGCGGGATGGCGATGATGGGTTCATCCTTTGCCGTCGGTTCGCACAGGCCGTAGCCCTCCATCTCATAGGGCGGCGTGTTGCCGCCGTGCAGGACGAAGTACAGCGGATACAGCCTGTCCCGGCTTTCCTTCCGGAAAGAGGACAGCGGCAGGAAGCACGACCATTTTTTTGCGTAGTTGTCCGCCTCGTGCAGCACCTTTTTCCAGCCGAGTTTCGCCCAGTATTCCAGCACCTGCGGCGCCATCTCGTCCTGGCAGGTCGTCACGTTGTACCACTGCCGCGCCTGGGCCGCACCGTCCTCGCTGTTGATGTGCTGTTCGATGTCAAAGTCCGAGTGGTGCACCACAGAACCCAAACGCCGTTTGCGCAGTGTCGGCGGATCCGGAAGCAAAATGCCGGTGTCCTCATCCACCAACCCCTTCATCGGGGTATCCCACAGCCATTTTTCCTCATACGTCTCGTAAGACATCCGTCTGACCTCCTCCATCACGGTGTAAATTCCAGTGCGCCCGTCTCGGGGTCGCGGGAAAACTGACTCAAAAAGTCCAGCGCCAACATTCCGGCGTACGCCGACGGGTAATGCGGCGCGCCCTCCACGCCGATCACGCGCATGGCGGGGCGTCCGTCTTCTCTGAGAATGTCGCCCGCAAAATGCCGGACCGAACCAAGCGCGAAGACCCTGCTCCTGTCGACCGGGATCCCCAGTTTCCGCTCCACCGGGTCGCCGGAGACGGTGTCGATGCGCGCCATCGCTTCCTTCGCGATGGGTCTGCATCGGTTGACGCCGCGCCAGAACTGCTGCTCCGCAAAGCTGGCGTCCAGCCCCATGTCCGTGGGGGTGATGTTGCCGTACACCTGCGGCGAGGAGGAGCCCAGCGTCTTGTTGTATGGCAGGATGTGCTCCGCCAGGCCGTGGATGTCCACGCGGGGCATCCCGCACGCCCGGACGCGCGCCACATCCTCCGGCTTTGAGTTCTGGCCGCCGTACTGGCTTCCCAGCATGCACAGACCCGCCAGCCGCCCGGCAAAAGCGACCGCCAGCCGTCCGGCGCAGGAGCCCGAGAGCGAGTGTCCCACGAGATAGATGCGGCCGGGGTCAATGGGATAGAGCGCCGCGGCTTCCGCAAGCGTCTGCTCGAAGATCTCCTCGCTGTTGCCGTCCTCGGCGGTGATCACAAGGATCTGACGCTCGGCCACGTACCGCACGAATCCCCACGCCTCCGTATCCAGAATGTCACGGTTCTTGACGTGGTTGACGTACCACACGGGAAGCGGCTTGTCCGGATGTTCCCGGTGCGCCGGCAGATAGGCGAACCACGTCCTGTCCGGGTCTTCCGGGTGTTCGTGCATCTGTTTTTCAATGCCGCGGGCACGCCAGTATTCCAGAAGCTCCGGGTTCATATTGTCCGCGCCGAAGTTCAGCCAGGGCAGCAGATTCTCCATCAGGCGCTCGCCGTACTCACCCTTGACGTATGCGTGAAAGGTAAATCCTCCCGCTCCTTCCGGTGCGATCCATTGCCGCGGCGTCTTGCCGTTCAGCACGGGAAACGGCGTGTTCCACAAGCCCTTATCGCGATAATTTGTAATCACGGTCATCCCTCGTTTGAATAATCTGTTAATTTTTGTCCACTCGGATTTGTTTTTCTGTTCAAATTATACAATCCGCATTTTCATTTGACAAATAGATATCTGCTCAACAAGTCATAACCAAATAGTAATACCATTTCGCATAGTTTTACCGCCGGGTTTTGTGCATTTCACTGATTTTCGCAGCGGGGTACGCACCGGACGGCGCTGTGTGCTATACTGGTAGAACAGTCTTGCGCACGAGTCCCGCCGCACGGGCCGTGAAGGAAGGAGGACGCTGCTTTGACTTTGTCTCAGCTGGATTATTTCATCAACGTGGGCGAGACGCTGAGCGTCTCGCAAACCGCCAAGAAGATGTTCGTATCACAGTCGGCGGTCTCCAAGCAGATCATTCTGCTGGAAAAGGAGCTCGGCGTCTCGCTGTTCAACCGCATCGGGAACAGTCTGGAGCTGACCGAAGCCGGGCGGAAGCTGCTCGCCTGCCTGCAGCGGTGCGCCACGGATTTCCAGACGACGTGCAGCGCCATTCTCAGCCAAAGCGCCGCACAGGTATCGCTGGCGTTCACGGCGAGCATCAACATCGGTCAGATCCTGCTGGAGATCGCGGCCGAACTGCGCAGTACCGAGTCGCTGCAGCTGGTGATCGAGGCGCTGAACTACCAGAATCAGATCAGCTCGAAGACAGATCTTGTCATCACGTATGAAGACGTCCGGCTTCCTGCCCAAATGCGGAGTTTCCCGTTGTTCGACGTACACAAATACATCGCCTACTCGAAGGATGACCCCTTTTTCCAAAAGCCGGACCTGTCCGCCGCCGACTTCAACCAGCGGACGATGTTCATGGGTTCGGTGCACCGGGAGAACTACCGCCAGCAGATGGCGCTTTGCAAACGCCTCGGGTTGGAACCGCAGGTGAGTTCCCGCGGCAACATCGCCTCGCTGCTTCTGGCGACGATCTCTGAGCACGGCTTTTGCATCATCGACGATCTGTGCAAGGAGATCAACACGCCGGGACTCGCTCTTCTGCCGATCAACGAGAGCGTCAAAATCATCATCGCCTGCTATGACAACGCCGTTCCGCACGTGCGGGAGACCACCGAAAAGGTCGCGGCGCTTCTGCGCCAGTGGTACGCGCAGACATACGCGCACGAGGGGCAGATCGCCCGCCTGCCGTGATGGTCCTGTGCGCGCCAATGGCGGATGTTCTTTTCATTGTAACACGCTTTTCCGGCAATGGGAAAGCGTTTTTCAACGATAATAAGATGTATTTTTTAACAATTTCCGAAATTGGAGGAGGCGGCGCACGCCATGCGGGAGGAGAGCAAGGCCCAGATCCTGCAATACATGTACGCGCATCTCGACACGGTCACCCGCGTGTGCGTGACGGCGCTGGACGATCCGGGCGGCCGGATGCCGTACATTCAGGAGTGCGTCCGCGTGTCTGTCGACGGCCCCGCCCGTCTGCTCGGGCCGGAGAGGTTCCCCCTGACCGCGGGCACGTCGGCCTTCTGGATCGCCACCACCGGAGAACCGGGCACAGTGACTGTCCGCGTCGAAGGAATGCGCGGCAGCGCGGAATGCTCCGTGACTGTCGTCTGAGCCGTCACAAAAAACATCGCAATCCCCCCGAATCCCCCCCGAAACAAAAGCAAAAGCCGCGCGGCGGTGCTTTGCACCACTGCGCGGCTTTTGATTGTCATATGAAGTTCGCGAAACTGTATGCGGAGTTTTTTCGTCACAC
>CALXIU010000109.1 GCA_944388415.1 uncultured Ruthenibacterium sp.
CATCCTGCGAAAACATCATCTGCGCGAGGCCGAGATACGGCTTGACGATGGGCGCGAGCGCCAGATACAGCGTGGCAAAGGTGAGCAGAACAAAGAGGGCGGGAAAGACGATGAAGTCTTTCCCGCCGCCGGTTGAACGATGTTTCCGCACGTCAGCGGACCGCCAGGCCGAGCTTCTTCGTGCCGACGGCCGCAGCCGCGAGCACGCAGAACACGCCGGCCATCATCACAACGACGCTCTCCGTCTCAATGCCGGTGGGCTTGATGACGCCCGTCGAGCCGCCCGTGGAGCCGCCGGTCGAGCCGCCCGCCGTCGTGCCGATCAGTTCCTCGTTGACCGTGACAGATTCGACGCCCTCCGCAGAGACCGTGACCGTCGCGGTCGCAACATTGCCGGAGACGGACAGGTTCGTAACCGTCAGCGTGATGCCAGCCTTCGCGGCGATGGCCTGCGCCTTGGTGACGTAGGCGTTGATCGTGTCCGCGTTCGTCTGGGCCTCCTGGCCGAGTCCGCGCGCCTCGTTGTACAGCGCCTTGATCTCATCGACAATATCCTGCGTGATCGCGTCAGGATTGGCCTGGTCGTACTTCGTCAGGAAGTCAACAGCCTTCTGGCGCGACGCATCGGTGATGCCGACGGCGGAATTGACAAAATTGATCAGATCCTGCGTCGGAGCCGAGACAGCGAACGACGTTACAGCGAGCATCATGCACAGAGCGACGGCAAGCAGAACGGAGATTGCCTTTTTCATTGTGATTTTCCCTCTTTTCTCGAGTTTGAAATTGGCGCCGTCGCCATCCAGTTGGAAGGGTTCGGCTATGAACCCACGCGTTCCGGAAGCGGGCAATCAAATGTAAGCTTCCGGAACATTCGGATTACTAACTCAGTCTATCACATTCATAATTCAAAATCAATCAGGAATCGGCAGTCAAACACAACTTTCCATTTTATTGAATCATCTTGCTTTTTAGACTTCTAAGTAAACAAAGACCCGGGCAGCGCCCGGGTCTGTTGTTTTTCACGCGGTTGGCGCATGTGCAACTCAGCCGAGGTTGAAGCGCTTCTTGAAGCGATCCACGCGGCCGCCGGTATCGACCAGCTTCTGCTTGCCCGTGTAGAACGGATGGCATTTGGAGCACACCTCAACGTGAATCTCCTTCTTGGTGGAACGCGTTTTGATCACGTTGCCGCAGGCGCAGGTGATCGTAGCTTCCTCGTATTTCGGATGAATGCCCTGTTTCATGTCCGATTCACCTCTTTCCGGTTTTGATTCCAGGGGCCATATTCTTTGACATGAGCCCATCACAACCCAGTGTTCCAGCGTGTCATCGCTTTTTCCCATGATTGCTGTACGATTATATCATGCGCGGCGGGAAAAAGCAAGCAGTTTTTTCGAAAAAAGAGGCGGGAGAGCCTGTCAAGGCCCTCCCGTCCCGTGGAAATGTTTACTTCATCAAGGGCTGCATGGCCTCGGCCAGCTTCTTCTGCTGCGCCTCGGCGTCCGCAAGGTCGGCGCCCTTCGTGGAGTAGTAGACCTTGATCTTCGGCTCCGTGCCGGACGGGCGGACGATGACGCACGCGCCGTTCTCAAGCCAGTACGTCAGCACGTTGGCCGCGGGCAGATCGATCGCGGTCACCTCGCCCGTCGCGACGTCGCGCATCTCGTGCGTGGAGTAGTCGGCCGTCTTGACGACCTTCCAGCCGGCGATCTCGGCGGGGGCGCTCTCGCGCAGGCCGGCCATGATGCCCTTCATCGTGTCCATGCCGGACAGGCCCTCGAACGCGAACGAATCGACCTTGTGCAGATAGCGGCCGAACTTCTTGTAGATGGCCTCGAGCTCCTGCAGGATGGACGAGCCGATGGACTTGTAATATGCGGCCATCTCGCAGATGAGCATGGAGGCGACGATGGCGTCCTTGTCGCGGACATACGTGCCGGACAAATAGCCGTAGCTCTCCTCAAAGCCGAAGATGAAGCGCTTCTCCTCGCCCTTGACCTCGAGCAGATGGATCTGCTCGCCGATATACTTGAAGCCGGTGAGGACGTTGCGGCACTCGACGCCGTAGCTCTCGGCGACGGCGTCGGCGAGGTTCGTCGAGACGATGCTCTTGACGGTGACGGGATTTGCAGGCATCGTGCCCTTCTCGATGCGGGACTTGCACAGGTAGTCCAGCAGGAGCACGCCGACCTCGTTGCCGGTCAGCAGCTTGTAGTCGCCCTCGGCCGTCTTGACGGCGATGCCGACGCGGTCGGCGTCCGGGTCGGTGGCGAGCATCAGGTCCGCGCCGGTCTTTTCCGCCAGACGCAGGCCGAGCTCCAGCGCCTCGCGGATCTCGGGGTTGGGGTACGGGCACGTGGGGAAGTTTCCGTCCGGGTGCTCCTGCTCGGGCACGACGGTGATGTCGGTGATGCCGATGTCGGCCAGCACGCGGCGCACGGGCACGTTGCCGGAGCCGTTCAGCGGGCTGTAGACGAGCTTGAGGCCCGCGGTCTCGCACAGGCCGGGGCGCACGGACTGCGCCTTGATGTTGTCGTACAGCGCCTCGATGGTGTCCTGCTCGATGTAGACGATGCGGCCGTCGGCGACAGCCTCGTCAAAGTCGGCGAGCTTCACGTCGTCAAACACGTCCGTTTTCTGCATCTCGGCATAGACGGCGCCCGCGGCCTCCTCCGTCATCTGGCAGCCGTCCGGGCCGTACGCCTTGTAGCCGTTGTACTTGGCGGGGTTGTGGCTGGCCGTGACCATGATGCCGGCGTCACACTTCAGGTGGCGCGTGGCAAAACTCAGCGCGGGAACGGGCATCAGCTCCTTGTACAGGTGCGCCTTGACGCCGTTGGCCGCGAGAACGCGGGCCGCCTCCTTCGCGAACACGTCGCTCTTGATGCGGCTGTCGTACGAGATCGCGACAGACTTGTCGCCCGGGGTGCTCGTGAGGTAGTTGGCAAGGCCCTGCGTGGCCTTGCGGACCATGTAGATGTTCATGCGATTGGTGCCCGCGCCGAGCACGCCGCGCAAACCGGCGGTGCCGAAGCTGAGCTCCACGGCGAAGCGGTCGTTGATGGCGTCCTCGACTCCCTGAATGCTCAGCAGTTCAGGGCGAAGATCTTTGTCGTCAACGGCGCGCTCAAGCCAGCGTTCATAGTCTGCTTTTACCATTAAGACACCTGCTTTCTTGCAGTTATTTCGACATCGAACGACGCGGCCCCCGTGCCGCATCCTCAGATGTAGCCTATGGTAATACTATACCCCTTTTCACGCGGATTTGTCAACGAACTCTTGCCCGCGCGGCGCGGCCGGTCTATACTGGTATCAAACGGGTCTTGCGCCTCGCGCGCAGCCCCGCCGGAGGAGGGCGTTTCATGTTTGCAAAGCTCAACAGCATGGGCGTGTTGGCGCTCAACGGCTTCGCCGTTCAGGTGGAGGCCGACATCAGCGGCGGACTGCCGCAGTTCTCGATCGTCGGCCTGCCGGACAGCGCCGTGAAGGAGTCGGCCGACCGCGTGCGCACCGCGATGAAGAACCTCGGGTACTCCTATCCGGTGAGCCGCGTGACCGTGAATCTCGCGCCCGCCGACACGCGCAAGACGGGGCCGGTCTATGACCTGCCCATCTTCCTGGCGCTGCTGGCAGCGGAAGGAAAGCTGCCCGCCGTCGAACCGGACTGTGCGTTCGTGGGCGAGCTGTCGCTGGACGGCACGGTGCGCGGTGTGGCGGGCGTTCTGCCGATGGCGCTGGCTGCGCGGAAATACGGCATTCGCCGTTTTTTCGTCCCGGCGGACAACGCGGCCGAGGCCGCCGTCGTGGACGGTCTGGAGGTCTACCCCGTGCGCGGGGCGGCGGACGCCGTCGCGCACCTCACGGGCGAAGCGCCGATCGCGCCCGCCTCTCCCCTGCCGTATGAGGATTCACAGCGCACCGCCGTGCCGGATTTCTCCGACGTGCGCGGCCAGCTGGAGGCGCGCCGCGCGCTGGAGGTGGCGGCGAGCGGACGGCACAATATTTTATTTGTCGGCTCGGCCGGGTCCGGCCAAAGTATGCTGGCGCGGCGGTTGCCCGGCATTTTGCCGCCGCTCACAAAAGAAGAGGCGCTGGAGACGACGAGCGTCTACTCCGTGGCCGGGAAGCTGCCCGCCGGGTGCGGGCTGATCCGCACGCCGCCGCTGCGCGCGCCGCACCACACCGTCAGCTCCGCGGGCCTCGTGGGCGGCGGGACGATGCCGCGCCCCGGCGAGGTGAGCCTCGCGCACAACGGCGTGCTGTTTCTGGACGAGCTGCCGGAGTTCCGGCGCGACGTGCTGGAGCTGCTGCGCCAGCCGCTCGAGGACGGCACGGTGACGGTGAGCCGCGCGGCGGGGTCGGGCACGTTCCCGTGCCGCGTGATGTTCGTGGCGGCGATGAACCCCTGCCCGTGCGGCAATTTCGGCCACCCGACAAAGGCGTGCACGTGCACGCCGCCGGTCATCGACCGGTATCTGCACAAGATCTCCGGCCCGCTGCTCGACCGCATCGACCTGCACGTCGAGCTTCGGCCCGTGGAGTACGACGACCTCGCCTCCGACGAAAAAGGCGAGGCGACGGCGGACATCGCGCTGCGCGTGCTCCGCGCGCGGGAGGTGCAGGCGAAGCGCTACGCGGGGACGGGCATCACGTGCAATTCGCAGCTTGCGGGCGACCTGCTGCGAGAGACCTGCCGGCTGGAGCCGGACGCGCAGAAGCTGCTGCGCCGCGCGTTCGAGCGCATGGGGCTGTCCGCCCGCGCGCACGACCGCGTGCTCAAGGTCAGCCGCACGATCGCCGACCTCGACGGCAGCGACAGCATCTGCGCCGAGCACGTCAGCGAGGCGGTACAGTACCGCAGCCTCGACCGCAAGTACTGGTATAGCCGGTAAAATACAGCGAAGCACCGCTCAGATTTTGGGCGGTGCTTCTCTTTTTTTGCCTTTTTGAAGAAATCCACGCCGCTTTGGCGTCTTGTGGGCAAAGACGCGAAAGGGTGATTTCAATGGCAATGCTGCAGGTCAGCCATCTGCAAAAGACATACACGGCGCGGCTCGGCACAGTGCGCGTGCAGGCGCTGCGCGATGTGGATTTCAGCGTTGAAGCAGGCGAATTCGTCTCCGTGATGGGGGAATCCGGCTCCGGCAAGACGACGCTTCTGAACATTCTCGCGGCGCTGGACAAACCGACGGGCGGCGCGGTACTGCTGGACGGGCAGTCGCTCGCCGACGTGCCGGACCGCAAGCTCTCGATGTTCCGCCGCGACCGGCTGGGGTTTGTATTCCAGGACTTCAATCTGCTGGACACGTTCACGCTGCGGGACAACATCTTCCTGCCGTTGGTGCTGGCGCGCGTGCCGCATGAGGAGATGAACCCGCGCCTCGCGCCGCTGGCGCAGATGCTGGAGATCACGGATGTGCTGGACAAATACCCGTACGAGGTCTCGGGCGGGCAAAAGCAGCGCGCGGCGGTGGCGCGCGCGGTCATCACACGGCCGTCGCTGCTGCTGGCGGACGAGCCGACGGGTGCGCTGGACTCGCGCGCGAGCGAGAAGCTCTTGGAGATGTTCCGCCGCCTGCACGGACAGGGGCAGACGATCGTGATGGTGACGCACTCGCCCATCGCCGCGAGCCGGTCGGACCGCGTGCTGTTCATCCGGGACGGCGTGGTTTATCACGAACTGCGGCGCGGCGCGGAGGAAAAGGACGCCTCGATGCTGGCGCGCATCAGCGACGCGCTGGCGATGCTGGCGGCGGGGAGGCTGGTGGGATGATGCGGCTGTTTCCCCGCCTCGCGGCGGTCAATCTGTACAACAACCGGACGGCGTACCTCCCCTACCTGCTGACGGGCAGCGTGTGCGTGGCGATGTTCTACATCGTCCTGACGTTCGCCATCAGCCCGGAGATGGCGGCTGTCCCCTACGCGACGGGCGCGGTGGCGCTGTTTCTTTTGGGCAGCATCATCATCGCGGCGTTCAGCGCGGCGCTGCTGCTGTACGCGAACGCGTTTCTGATCCGGCGGCGCAAGCGCGAGTTCGGGCTGTACAGCGTGCTGGGGATGGCCAAGCGCCATGTCGGCGTGGTGCTGCTGTTTGAATCGCTGTACGCATGTGCGGCCAGCCTGCTGCTGGGCCTCGTGTTCGGCACGCTGCTGGGTCAGCTGCTGTTCGCCGCGCTGACGAAGCTGCTGACGTTCGACGTGACGTTCCAGCTTGCGTTCTGCGACGACGCGGCGGCCGCGGCGTGCGCGGTGTTCGGCGTCCTGTTCGCCGCGCTGTATCTGTACGATCTGGCTCACCTCTACCGCGCGAGCCCGGTGGCGCTGCTGCACGGCGAACAGACGGGCGAGCGTGAACCGCGCTCGTCGCTGCTGCTGACGCTTGTGGGGCTCGCGTCGCTCGGCGGCGGGTATGCCGTCGCCGTTTTGTGCACCG
>CALXIU010000110.1 GCA_944388415.1 uncultured Ruthenibacterium sp.
AGTCGCGGCTGCGCCGCGACAGCTCCTCTCAGAGGGGAGCGCTTCTCTGCCCTCCCGTCTGGGACGGCCGCAAAGGGGAAGCGTCCGTTTTCACTGCGTTCCCAGCCCGAAGCTGACGCCGATGGCCGCGTCGACGCGGTGGAGCGTCTCGTCCGGCAGCTTTCCGGAGCGCTCGCGCAGGCGGCGCTTGTCGATGGTGCGGATCTGCTCGAGCAGGATGACGCTGTCCTTCGTCAGGCCCCCCTGCCCCGCCTTGACGCCGATGTGCGTGGGCAGGTTCGTCTTGTCGAGCTTCGATGTGATGGCGGCGGCGATGACCGTGGGCGAGTAGCGGTTCCCGATATCGTTCTGCACGATAAGTACGGGACGCACGCCGCCCTGTTCAGAGCCGACGACGGGGCTGAGATCGGCGTAGAACACCTCGCCGCGGTGGACTTCACGGGGTTCTGTCATAAAAATCACCCTCCCTCTGCCTTTATTGTGGCAAGCGGGAGGGCGTTTTAATCACCGGGCAGAAATTTCCTCACAAGACTGTCTGACCATTGACGATTAGCCGGAACGCGAGGCCCAGCCTCTCGGCGGCCTTGCGGCACAGAAGCATCCGCTCGAGGAAAATTTCGAAATATGCCATCACGGGCGACATCTCCGTGTCAAGCGTCAGCGCGAGTTCGACGGCGGTTTTGTCGTCCGTCAGCGTCGTGGACGCCTTTTCGACGGCGTAGTTGACGCGGTCGTGGATATCGAACGTAGACTTGTCGCGGTTGCGCACGCGCGTGCGGCGCACGTCCGTCTTGTCGGCAAGGATCAGCGCCGCCGCGACAGGGTTGACGGGATACGCCGTCGACTCGTCGTGGTTGCCGATGGCGGAGCAGACGGTGGCGATCTCGTCGGCCGGCATACCCAGCTTGTCGAGGATGCGGAACGCCATCACGGCGCCGGACTGCGCGTGGTCGATGCGGTTGATGACGTTGCCGATGTCGTGCATGTAGCCCGCGATCCACGCGAGTTCGCACGTGCGGTCGTCGAAGCCGAGCTCGCGCAGCAGCTTTTCGGCGAAGTGCGCGACGCGCGTGACATGCGCGAAGCTGTGCTCGGTGAAACCCAGCGCGCCGAGCGTCTCGTCGGCGCGGCGGATATAAGTCTTGATCTGCTCGTTGTCCTTGACCTGCTGCGGTGTGATCATACGTCCTCCCTGCTCATTCCTGCTCGAGCACGACGAGCGCGGTGGAGAATCCGCCCTCGTGCGTGAGCGAAAGGTGCGCCTTGAGATGGTTTTCGCGGATGAAGTACTCCAGCGCGCCGGAGAAGTGGAAGTACGGCTCGCCCTTTTCGCCGCGCAGCGCCTCGGCCTCGCTCCACACAAAGCCGGAGAGGCCGGTCGCGAGCGCCTTGCCCAGCGCCTCCTTGGCCGCGAAATTGGCCGCCACCGTCTCGGCGCGGTTTTTGCGCTGCTCGAACATGGCGCGCTCATTTTCGCCGAACACGCGCGTGAGGAAGGTCTGGTGCGCCATCGCGCGCTCCACCCTGTCAATGGCCGTCATGTCGACGCCGATCCCATAAATCATCCCTGTGCACCCCTGACTTTGACCGTTTTCTACAGTATACAACAACGGCGTCAAAAAAGCCACACCCGCCCGGTATGGTTTACAAAACACTTGCAAAAAATGCGCGTGCGGAGTATAATGTCATGTATGAAACGCGCCGACGGAGAGAGTACGCGCGGCATTGCATCTGCTTTCAGAGAAAAGCGCCCTGGGCTGGAAGCGCTTTGCAGACGCGCCGCGCCGAAGTTCACTCCCGAGCGGCCCCGCTGAACGGAGACTGGTAGGCGGGGACGGGATTTCCCGTTACAGAAAGCGAGAGTGTTTGCTCTTTGGGCAAAAATCTGGGTGGTACCGCGGAGTTTTTTCAAGACTTCGTCCCTGTGCATTGGGGACGGAGTCTTTTTTCGTCCCGGAAAAGAGGAAAGGAGAACAACAACATGCAGGAGCTGATCGACTCTCTGGCCGCACAGGCGGCCGAGGCTCTGGCCGCCGCCGACTCGCGCGCGACGCTGAGCGCGTTCTGGCAGGAGTATCTGAGCAAAAACGGCAAGGTGGCCGGGCTGATGAAGCAGCTGCGCACCGTCGCGCCCGAGGAGCGTCCCGCCGCGGGCAAGATCATCAACGAGTGCAAGGCGAAGCTGACGGCCGACTATGAGGCCGCCGCCGAGCGCATCAACGCCGCCGAACTGGCCGCGCGCAACGCCGCCGAGGCGGTGGACATCACGCTGCCGGCCAAGCGCCGCCCGATGGGCGCGCTGCACCCCATCACGCTGGTGAAAAACCAGATCATCGACGTCTTCGCGGGCATGGGCTTCGAGGTGTACGAGGGCCCGGAGATCGAGGACGACGACCACAATTTCACGCGCCTGAACGTGCCGAAGAACCATCCGGCGCGCGACATGCAGGACACGTTCTACATCACGGAGGACATCCTGCTGCGCACGCAGACGTCGCCGGGCCAGATCCGCACGATGGACGCGAAGAAGCCGCCCATCAAGGTGCTGGTGCCGGGCCGCGTGTTCCGCAGCGACTCGGACGCGACGCACAGCCCGATGTTCCATCAGATGGAGGGCCTCGTCGTGGACCGTCACATCACGCTGTGCGACTTGCAGGGCATGCTGGACTCGTTCGTGCGCGAACTGTTCGGAGAGACCGCGCACACGCGACTGCGCCCGTCGTATTTCCCGTTCACCGAGCCGAGCGTCGAGGTGGACGTCAGCTGCTTTGAGTGCGGCGGCAAGGGCTGCCCGCTGTGCAAGCATACCGGCTGGATCGAGGTGCTGGGCGGCGGCGTCGTGAACCGCAAGGTGCTGGAGAACTGCGGCATCGACCCGGACGAGTACTCCGGCATCGCGTTCGGCATCGGCATCGAGCGCATCGCGATGCTGAAGTACGGCGTGAACAACATCGGCCTGCTGTTTGAAAACGACCTTCGTTTCCTGAAGCAGTTCCGCGAGTGATGGGGAGGAAGAAGCAATGAAAGTACCTTACAGCTGGCTGAAAGAATATGTGGACATCGACGTCTCGCCCGAAGAATTGCAGGAGAAGCTGTTCTCGTGCGGCTTCGAGGTCGAGGAGATGATCGACCTGTCGGCGGGCATCTCGAAGGTCGTCGTGGGCGAGATCACGTCGATGGAAAAGCAGGAGGGCACCGATCACCTGCACGTGTGCACCGTCAACTGCGGCGAGCACGGCAATGACCTTGTGATTTCGACCGGCGCGCCGAACATCTTCGTGGGCGCGCGCGTGCCCGTCGCGCTCGACGGCGCGACGCTGCCCGGCGGCATCATGATCAAAAAGCGCAAGATGCGCGGCGTGGAGTCGAACGGCATGATGTGCTCGGGCGAGGAGCTGGGGCTGAACGACGACCTCTACCCCGGCGCGGACGTGTACGGGCTGCTGATCCTGCCCGAGGACACGCCGCTCGGCGCAGACATCTGCAAAGTGACGGGCCTCGACGATTGCATCTTCGACATCTCGATCACGTCGAACCGGCCGGACTGCCAGTCCATCCTCGGCATGGCGCGCGAGGTGGCGGCGGCGCTGGACAAGCCGCTCAAGATGCCCGCGACGGACTGGACCGTCACCGGCGAGGCCGACGATTCCATCCACGTCGAGGTGCTGGCGCCCGACCTGTGCCCGCGGTATCTCGCGCACTACGTGAGCAACATCCGCACGGGCACGTCGCCGCGCTGGATGCGCCGCCATCTGGCGCTGTGCGGCCTGCGCAGCATCAGCAACGTGGTCGACATCACGAACTACGTGCTTCTCGAGATCGGCCAGCCGATGCACGCGTTCGACCTGAGCAAGGTGGGCGGGCGCAGCATCACGGTGCGCCGCGCGCACGAGGGCGAGAAGATCGTGACGCTGGACGAGAAGGAGTTCACGCTGACGCCGAACAACCTCGTCATCTGCGACGCGGAGAAGCCCGTCGCGCTGGCGGGCGTGATGGGCGGCCTGAACAGCGGCATCGCGGACGACACGACGCAGCTGCTGTTCGAGTGCGCGACGTTCGCGCGCGACTGCGTCCGCAAGACGTCCCGCGCGCTGGGGCAGTCCAGCGACTCGTCCGCGCGCTACGAAAAGGGCGTGGACCAGTACTCGACGGAATTGGGCCTGAACCGCGCGCTGCATCTCATTCAGCAGCTTGACTGCGGCGACATCACGCCGACGTGCTTCGACTGCTCGGCGGGGCTGTCCCGCGAGCGCAGCGTCGTGACGGCGACGCCCGCGCAGATCAACCGCGTGCTGGGCATCGAGGTGCCCGAGGACGAGATGAAGCGCATCCTGGAGCGCCTGTCGTTCGAGGTGCGCGACGACGGCGGCGTGTGGACGGTGCTGGTGCCGCGCTGGCGTGAGGACGTGGAGGGCTATCCCGACCTGGCCGAGGAGGTCATCCGCGAGTACGGCTATGACAAGCTGACGCCGACGTTCCTGACGGACGCCGCCGTGACGAACGGCGGGCTGAACACGGCGCAGAAGCGCGCGCTGACGACGAAGCGCCTGCTGTGCGCGCAGGGCTACTATGAGGCCAGCACGCTGGCGTTCTACTCGCACGCGGACCTTGACATGATGCACGTGCCGGCGGACGACGCGGCGCGCCGCGCCATCCCCATTCTGAACCCGATCAGCACGCATCTGTCGATCATGCGCACGATCCTTGCGCCGTCGATGCTGAAGGTCATCGTGGACAACCTGAAAAAGGGCAACAGCGCGGGACGCCTGTTCGAGATGTCGAACGTTTACATCCCTCGTCAGATGCCTCTGACGGAGCTGCCCGACGAGCGCATGACGCTGTGCCTCGGCGCGTTCGGCCCGGACGAGGATTTCTTCACCGTCAAGGGCACGCTGGAGGCGCTGGCAGAGGAGTTCGGCGTGCAGTTCACGTACCGCCGCGAGACCGTGTGCTATCTGCACCCGGGCATGACGGCCGCCGTGTACTGCGGCGACGTGCGCATCGGCGCGTTCGGCAAGCTGGCGAACGACATCACGGCTGAGCTGAAGATCGCGAAGGACGAGCGCGCGGCGCAGAACATCTATCTGGGCGAGTTCGACTACGCCGCCCTGACGGCGTGCGCGGCGGGCGAGCTGCGCTACCAGCCGATCAGCGAGTTCGAGCCGGAGCGCCGCGACCTTGCGCTCGTGTGCGACGAGGCGGTCGCGTGCGGCGACATCGAGAGCGCCATCCGCGCGGCCGACAAGCGCGTGACGGATGTGGCGCTGTTCGATCTGTACCGCGGCGAGAAGCTGGGCAAGGGCAAGAAGAGCCTGGCATTCACTGTGTCGCTCCACGCGGGCGACCACGCGATGACCGGTGAGGAAGCCGACGGCGCGGTGAAGAAAATTTTGAAGGAACTGGCGAAACTGGACGTCACGCTGCGCAGCTGAGCGCCGCGTGTCGCATCCTGACACATGAAACTTCTGTGCACGGCGGCGCGGACCCTTGCGCCGCCGTGCGTTTTGTTGTATACTGTATGAAGGAAAAAATTTGATTATGGGGAGGCTGAAAACGATGAGTGAACCGACTGCTGTGTTCTCGATCTATGAGGACCGTGACAAGGAGATCAAGCGCATCCTGACCGATGTGTATCACGCGCTGAAGGAGAAGGGCTACAACCCCATCAATCAGATCGTGGGCTATATCCTCTCCGAGGACCCCACCTACATCACGACGTATCAGGGCGCGCGCGCGCAGATCCGCAAGATCGACCGCGACGACCTGCTGCAGGCGCTCTTGAAGAGCTACCTCGCGGAGTGAGACAACAAGACAAAGGAGTCGTTTCCACATGCCATTCAAACCTCAACTCACCTACAAGGGACGTCCCCTTGTGCGCTGCAAAAATGAGATCTATTACGGCAATCTCAGCGATCCGTACGTGATCTTCCTGCAGGTGCTCACGACGAAGGAGGAAAACGGCGCGCAGGTGCCTGACCGCGTGCACGTGACGCTGCTGTCCACCGACACGTCGAAGAGCCCCATTGAGCGCATGGTGCAGCAATCGAACAAAAACGGCCTGTACAGCGCGCTGGAGATCGGAACGATCTGGCTGGACAAGGCGCTGGCCAAAAAAGCGTAAACAAAAAGCCCGGGACGCGTCCCGGGCTTTTTCCTGTTCAGTTGAAGCTTCCGTCTCAGGCAGGATGACGTACTTCTCACAGGGAAACGGCGCTTTTTGCGGATTTTGCGGAAGTTACGCCCAGCCCTTGCAGACGTCGACGCGTTCGGCGCCGTTGCACAGGGCGCGCAGCTCGTCGGGCGTCAGGCGCACGGCGCTGGCGGCGTTGCCCGCCGCCGGGTAGACTGTCTCGAAGCGCCACAGCGACTCGTCGAGGTACAGCTCGACGCCCTCGTCGATGCCGAACGGGCACACGCCGCCGACGGCGTGGCCGACGCGCGGCTCGACCTCCTCGTACGCGAGC